>JABZYV010000100.1:0-566 GCA_015264955.1 Streptococcus sp.
TATAGAAACGCTGTGGTGTACGACTTCACACTTAAGTGTTGACCGACTATTTTTTGTATTATTAGGGAAACAAAGGACTTCTAACAGCATGCAGGCCGTATCACGCGGAAGCAGCTTCAGTTAGAGCAAGTTGCCCACCTGCTTAATTGCGCGGGTTCAATACAAACCGTGAAGTTTCGGCACCAATACAGCTTTTTTTTGCCTCCTTAGCTCAGTTGGTAGAGCAGTAGACTCTTAATCTATGGGTCACAGGTTCGAGCCCTGCAGGGGGCATCTAAACAACAGGAAAAAGCCTTGATTTAAAAGGCTTTTTTGCTTGTCTATAACTGATTTGCCCCATTTTTAAATCATTTCATTGAAATTACCTAAAAGCACCTCCCGAAAATCAGCTATATTTCAATATTTTTGATTACTTTCAATATGAAAAATTCTTACAAATTCATGCAATAGGCAGAACAAAACCAGCAACTTTTTTATGAAGTTGCTGGTTTTGTTTATATAATTTTTATAAAGAAGTAATAAAAGTTAAACCACCTAATATCACTCCCGCTGCATTGGGAATGATG
>JABZYV010000101.1:0-559 GCA_015264955.1 Streptococcus sp.
CAGGGGATATTTTACTGGATGGGGTGCGGATCAATGATATCCCAACTAATAAACGAGATGTCCATACGGTTTTCCAATCCTATGCCTTGTTTCCACATATGAATGTGTTTGAAAATGTTGCCTTTCCACTCCGCTTGCGTAAAGTCGACAAGAAAGAAGTCGAACAACGCGTAGCGGAAGTTCTCAAGATGGTTCAGTTGGAAGGTTACGAGAAGCGTTCCATTCGTAAACTCTCTGGAGGACAACGTCAGCGTGTGGCCATTGCCCGTGCCATTATCAACCAGCCCCGTGTGGTTTTGTTGGATGAGCCTTTGTCAGCGCTGGACTTGAAATTGCGAACAGACATGCAGTATGAACTGCGTGAATTGCAACAACGATTGGGGATTACCTTTGTCTTTGTCACTCACGATCAGGAAGAAGCCCTGGCTATGAGTGACTGGATTTTCGTTATGAACGATGGCGAGATTGTTCAGTCTGGAACGCCGGTGGACATCTACGATGAGCCAATCAACCACTTTGTTGCCACTTTTATTGGTGAGTCCAATATCTTGCCAGGAAC
>JABZYV010000102.1:0-553 GCA_015264955.1 Streptococcus sp.
AAGGCATTGTCAAAGCAAGAGCTTCTTCGTTGTTAGCTGGTTTTCCTTCAGCGATTACTTTAGCTGTTGCGTTTACCAATTCAACGAATTGAGCGTTTTTCGCAACGAAGTCAGTTTCAGCATTTACTTCAACTACTGCTGCAACGTTACCGTTAACATAAACACCAGTCAAACCTTCTGCAGCAACACGGTCAGCTTTCTTAGCTGCCTTAGCCATACCTTTTTCGCGAAGCAATTCGATTGCTTTTTCGATGTCACCTTCAACCTCAACCAAGGCTTTCTTAGCGTCCATGACACCAGCACCAGATTTTTCACGCAACTCTTTAACAAGTTTAGCTGTAATTTCTGCCATTTTGATTCTCCTATATTTTTTAAAAATAGGAGAGCCGGGCTAAGCCCCGCCCTCCTAGGTAATTACTATTTATATGAATTAAGCGTTGTCGCCTTCTACAACTTCAACGATTTCTTCGATTGAGTCTGCTTGAGCTTCTGAAGCTGCAAATTCTGCTTCAACTGCTGCAACAGCATCTTCACCTTGGCGACCTTCGATGAT
>JABZYV010000103.1:0-543 GCA_015264955.1 Streptococcus sp.
GTCTATACAACAGAAGGAGAGCCATTTGCTGGAGATCCTCGAAGCAACCTTAAACGAGCTCTTCATCACATGGAGAAAGTTGGATTCAAATCATTCAACCTTGGTCCGGAACCAGAATTCTTCCTATTCAAGCTTGATGAAAATGGAGACCCAACTCTTGAAGTAAATGACAAGGGTGGTTACTTTGATTTGGCGCCTACAGACCTTGCTGACAACACTCGTCGTGAGATTGTAAATGTCTTGACTAAAATGGGATTTGAAGTAGAGGCCAGTCACCACGAAGTTGCCGTAGGTCAACATGAGATTGACTTTAAGTATGATGAAGTTCTTCGTGCTTGTGACAAGATTCAAATCTTTAAACTTGTTGTAAAGACAATTGCGCGTAAACATGGTTTGTATGCAACCTTTATGGCTAAACCTAAATTTGGTATCGCTGGTTCAGGAATGCACTGCAATATGTCCTTGTTTGATGATAAAGGGAACAACGCTTTCTTTGATCCAAATGATCCAAAAGGAATGCAATTGTCAGAAACAGCCTATCAT
>JABZYV010000104.1:0-528 GCA_015264955.1 Streptococcus sp.
CTTTTTGACAATGCTCTAGCCTTTGCGCGTGTGGAAATCAAGCATAGTTGGAGCAAGTGGAACCAACCTGTAGACTATAAAGAATGGGGCATGCCTGCTCATATGGTCAATGCCTACTACAATCCACAGAAGAACCTGATTGTCTTCCCGGCGGCTATTTTACAGGCACCTTTCTATGACTTGCATCAGTCATCTTCTGCTAATTACGGTGGTATTGGTGCAGTTATTGCCCATGAAATTTCCCACGCCTTTGATACCAACGGAGCTTCCTTTGATGAAAATGGTAGTCTCAAAGATTGGTGGACAGAGAGCGACTATGCTGCCTTCAAGGAGAAAACACAAAAAGTTATTGACCAGTTTGATGGACAGGATTCTTATGGAGCAACTATCAACGGTAAATTGACTGTGTCAGAAAACGTGGCTGACTTGGGAGGGATCGCTGCAGCGCTTGAAGCAGCTAAGAGAGAACTAGACTTCTCAGCAGAAGAATTCTTCTACAACTTCGGTCGCATCTGGCGCATGAAAGGT
>JABZYV010000105.1:0-519 GCA_015264955.1 Streptococcus sp.
GTACAGGTACTATCGGACGTGTAGAACAAATTGGTTCTCCTCAAGAAGTTTACAAAAACCCAGTTAACAAATTCGTTGCAGGATTCATCGGAAGTCCAGCTATGAACTTCATCAACGTGAAACTGGTTGGTAGCGAAATTGTTTCTGACGGTTTCCGTTTAAAAGTGCCAGAAGGCGCTTTGAAAGTTCTTCGTGAAAAAGGCTATGAAGGTAAAGAATTAATCTTCGGTATCCGTCCAGAAGACGTGAATGCAGAGGAAGCATTCCTTGAAACATTCCCAGAATCAGTTGTAAAAGCTACTATCTCTGTATCAGAATTGCTTGGTTCAGAATCTCACCTTTACTGCCAAGTTGGTAAAGACGAATTTGTTGCAAAAGTGGATGCTCGTGACTACTTGCAAACAGGTGCAACAGTTGAACTTGGATTTGACTTGAACAAAGCACACTTCTTCGACGTAGAAACTGAAAAAACAGTCTACTAAGCAAATGAAACTCAAAACACTGCTAGAAATCTGGCAG
>JABZYV010000106.1:0-513 GCA_015264955.1 Streptococcus sp.
CCCTAAGCCCATTGGTACCAGCAAGGTTGGTTCGTATTCCTTCTTAATCCCTAGATACATGAGCAGGCCACCAATGACCATCATGAAAACTTGACCAATGTTAATGGTCGTAAGACCTTGAATTAATGTTTCCACTGTCTGTCTCCTTTACTGACTAAATTAATTGATGGTGATGAGGGCATCCCCTGGGTTGACTACTTGGCCGTTAGCCACATGAATCCCCGATACCACCCCTGCTTTAGATGCCACGATTTCATTTTCCATCTTCATGGCTTCTAAGATCATTAATGGTTGGTTCTCAGCCACTGTATCCCCAACGTTAACTAAGATGCGGAGAATAGTCCCTGGCATTGGGGATGGCATGGCATCTGCTCCGGCTGGTGCTACAGAAACTGGTGCGGCTGGCGCGGGGCTTGCTTCTGCTGCAGGTTCGCTAACTGGTGCAGCTGGGGCTGGAGCAGGAGCCACTGGTGCTGGTGCAACTGGGGCAGCTGGCGCTACGGCACCAATTTC
>JABZYV010000107.1:0-512 GCA_015264955.1 Streptococcus sp.
TCATGGCATCTTCCATTTCTTCGATAACCTTATAGATAATGCTATGAAGACGGATTTCTACATCATCAGCTTCTGCTTGCTGGCGAGCTTGTGGTGTAGGACGAACGTTAAATCCAATGATAAAGGCATTTGAAGCTTCTGCCAAAGTTACGTCAGACTCATTGATAGCACCAACCGCTGAGTGGACAATGGTAATCTTAACGCCTTCCACTTCAATCTTCTGCAAGGAAGCAGCCAAGGCTTCTACAGAACCTTGTACATCGGCTTTGATAATGACGTTAACAGACTTAACTTCACCAGCTTTGAGGGTATCAAAGAGATTTTCCAGACTAACACGATGAGTAGCTTGGCGTTGCTTGAGAAGGGCACGTTTAGCACGTTCTTCACCAGCTGCACGCGCAGCTTTTTCATCTTCATAGACGGCAAAATGATCACCTGCCATCGGAGTTTCATTCAAACCTGTGATAGAAACTGGCGTAGATGGACCTGCCGCTTTGACACGACGACCTAAG
>JABZYV010000108.1:0-510 GCA_015264955.1 Streptococcus sp.
ACGCAGGATAGCGTCTGATTCACGAACTGTTTCAAGTTTTTCTTCAGTGATTTCACCCATGACACGGATAGCAAGTCCTGGTCCTGGGAATGGTTGGCGCCATACGATGTGGTCTGGCATACCAAGTTCAGTACCAAGTGCACGAACTTCGTCCTTGTAAAGAGTGTTGAGTGGCTCGATCAGTTCAAACTGCATGTCTTCTGGAAGACCACCCACGTTGTGGTGAGACTTGATGGTTTGAGCAGTATCTGTACCAGACTCAATCACGTCAGTGTAAAGCGTTCCCTGAGCAAGGAATTTCACATCTTTGAGCTTGCTTGCTTCGTCATCAAAGACATAAACAAATTCGTTACCGATGATCTTCCGTTTTTGTTCAGGGTCAGAAATGCCAGCAAGTTTGTCAAGGAAGCGTTTGGCTGCATCTGCTTTGACGATATTCAACCCAAACTTACCACCAAGCATATCCATAACTTGGTCAGCTTCTCCTTTACGGAGAAGACCGTGGTCTAC
>JABZYV010000109.1:0-501 GCA_015264955.1 Streptococcus sp.
ATTTTCAGTATCACCTAATGATTTAGTGAATCCAGCTTTAAGAGTAGCTGTCATTACTCCATTTTCAACTTTAATGTCAAATTTGTTTGTTACGTCATCTCCTGTTACTGAATCGTAAGCTTTGATCTTAGTTGAATCAAGATCTAACTTAGTTTCATCGTAGTCGTCTGAAATTCCTACAGATTGAACATTTTCTTTGTTGTTAGCTGAGAATTTAGTTGTATCTAACCATACTTGATAGTAGATTTTATCTCCGCGGTTAACAGTCTTAGTATTGATGTTTTCTGCTTCGTTGTTGTTAGTTTGATCAGCATATGGATTAGTATTTGTATCTGCATACTTGTCTGCTAATTCTTTATCATCATCAACTAGTTTGTCACCAGTAATGTCGTATTTCTCTTTAGAAACAACATATTTTTCTGGTTGGAACTTAGGTTCAGTTGGAGGAGTTACTGTGTTGTTGAACTCTTTGTCAGCGATGTCTCCTACAGTAGCTACAAG
>JABZYV010000010.1:0-43304 GCA_015264955.1 Streptococcus sp.
AGAACAATTTACAAAAGAGTTAGTGGTGGAAATTCCTCTAAGAGATACCATGCTGCCACAATTCCCAGTACCAGGTGGGAAGACGAGTGCACAGTTCCTTTATGAATTATGCGAAGCTGCGATGCTGGAGATGGGAGTAACGACACCTGTTTATGTAAATCGCCTTAAAGAAGAATTAGCTGTGATTCATGAAATGGGATTTGATGATTACTTCCTTATCGTTTGGGATATTATGCGTCATGCGCGTGAACAAGGCATTCAAACGGGTGCTGGTCGTGGGTCTGCAGCGGGTTCTCTCGTTGCGTATCTCTTGCATATTACAGGCGTAGATCCGATTCGTTATAACTTGCTATTTGAGCGTTTCTTAAACCGTGAACGTTATACCATGCCCGATATTGACTTGGATTTCCCGGATGATAAGCGTGAAGATATTTTAGCCTATATCGTTTCAAAATATGGCAATCAAAATGTAGCGCAAATCGTGACATTCGGGACGCTTGGGGCGAAACAAGTGATTCGCGATGTATGTAAAGTCTTTGGCGAAAACATCATTACGGTTCAGAAGTTTTCAAATAATATCGCTCAAGGGAAAGTAACGTTAGAGCAGACTTATAAAGAAAATAAAGCGTTTAGAGAACATGTAGAAAGTAGTGAACGTAATCGTAAGCTCTATCAAGTGGCGAAATCTCTTGAAGGACTTCCACGTCATTCATCTGTCCATGCAGCCGGAGTCGTGTTATCACAAGACGTGTTGACGAAGACCGTTCCTTTAATGAAACGCGATAAAGGATATTCGGCGTCTCTACAAGAATCCGATTGGATGCTCACGCAGTATGCGATGCAAGCTGTTGAAAAAGTCGGACTTCTCAAAATGGACTTGCTTGGGTTGAGTAACCTGACATTGCTTCATAAGGCGATTCAACAAACGCAGAAGATTACGAAAAAAGCAATAGAGATTACGAAGATTCCTTTAGACGATGCGCGTACGTTTGAACTCTTCCAAAAAGCACAAACGAATGGGATTTTCCAGTTCGAGTCAGACGGGATTCGTCGTGTGTTGAAGGACATGAAGCCAACAGCTTTTGAAGATTTAGTAGCAGTTCTTGCACTTTATCGTCCAGGCCCAATGGAGCAAATTCCACACTTTATTAATCGTAAAAAAGGAACGGAAATTGTTCAGTATCCTCATGCCTCTCTTCAAAAGATTCTTGAACCAACATATGGTATCTTGGTCTACCAAGAACAAGTTATGCAGGCGGCTAGTGAAATGGCTGGATTCTCACTTGGAGAAGCGGACATTTTACGTCGTGCGATTGGGAAGAAAAATAGTGATGCGATTGCTGCACAAAAAGAAAAATTTGTGCAAGGGGCTCTTTCTAAAGGGTACAAAAAAGAAGATGCCGAGACGGTATATGACTATATCGAGAAGTTTGCCAACTATGGATTTAACAAATCTCACGCGGTAGCTTATGCGATGTTGTCTTATCAATTAGCGTACTTAAAGGCAAATTATCCAACGGCATTCTTTACGGCATTGTTCCAAAATGCGAGTGCGAAGTCAGCGAAGTTACAAGATTATCTTGTTGAAGCGCGTCAGTTAGGAATCAAGATTCTACCGCCAAGTATCAACCGTAGTTTTGCAGACTTTGTGGCAGACGATAGTGGCGTCATTGTTGGGCTCAATAACATCAAAGGAATTCGACGAGACTTTGTGGAAAGTATCGTGAAGAATCGTTATGAGTATGGATTATTCAAAGGATTCCAAGACTTTGCCTACCGAATGGGCGCTCAATATACGAAAGAACCTCTATTGTTGGCGTTGATTAATGCTGGGGCCTTTGATGAATTTGGTGAAACAAGAGCAACTCTGAAGGCGAACGTCGATGCCGTTGTCAAAAGCGTGAAGTTCCATGGATTGAATTTATCGCTGGAAGATGACTTAGAGGTGGCATTCACACATGTGGAAGAAGAACCACTCTTGCAACGAATTGAAGAAGAAATCGAAGTACTTGGATTTTCAGTTTCTCCGCATCCGTCCTCTAAATACGACTCTCTTGTGAAGAGTGGATGGATTACTCCGATTCAAACCGTTTTTGAAGAAGGGTATATGAGATTCGTCGGCATGATTGTGGACATTCGTAAAATCTCTACTCGTAAAGGAGAGCAGATGGCATATGTCACACTACAAGATTCGTCTGGCATGATGGATGTTGTTGTCTTTCCGTCTACGCTTGCCGAAGTCTATCAACACCTTCAACAAAACACGATGGTTCTAGCGGAAGGTCGTGTGAAGAAAGGACAAAAAGGTCAATGGCAACTGCAGTTAAACCGCATGTATCCGATGAGTTTTGCCGATAAGCTACTTGAAGATTCGGCCAAAAGATTGCAAATCGCGATTCGTCCAGAAAAACATACTCCTGAAGTGTATGCTGAGATTAAGCAGTTGGTGACTAAATATAAAGGGGTGACACCTGTTGAATTATTCCTCGTGAATAGTAAAACACTCGTAAAGAATTCTTTTGCAAACGGTGTGAATCTTGAGTCAAAACTAATCCCTAGTCTTGTAGACATTTTAGATAAAGAATGTATAAAAATTGTAAAATGAAAAAGTTTATGAAAATGAAAGACATTTGTAAAAAAAAGTGATAAAATAAGAACAAATGGGCTTGTTCCAGTAAAAATAAATCTAAGAGGTGAATCTTTGTGAAACGCATTGCTGTTTTAACAAGTGGAGGAGATGCTCCAGGAATGAATGCCGCTGTACGTGCGATTGTACGTAAGGGTATTTATGAAGGCTTTGAAGTCTACGGGATTAACTATGGATATGCCGGTTTAGTAGCTGGTGATATTCGTAAATTAAACCCATCAGACGTAAGTGACTTAATTGGTCGTGGGGGTACATTCTTGTATTCTGCACGTTATCCTGAATTCGCAAATCGCGAAGGACAAGAAAAGGGTATCGAACAATTAAAGAAATTCGGAATTGAAGGGCTTGTTGTTATCGGTGGTGACGGAAGCTATCAAGGTGCCGTTGCTTTAACAAAACTTGGTTTCCCAACAGTTGGGGTTCCAGGAACAATCGATAATGATATTCCAGGTACGGAATATACAATTGGTTTTGATACTGCAATCAATACTGTATTAGAAGCGCTAGACCGTCTTCGTGATACTGCGACATCACACGTTCGTACGTTTATCGTAGAAGTTATGGGTCGTCGTGCTGGAGACATTGCACTTTGGACAGGGGTTGCCAGTGGTTCAGAACAAATTTTGATTCCAGAACAAGATTTCGATTTAGAAACTGTCGCTAAAGAAATCAAACAAGGCCGCTTGAACGGTAAGAAACATACTTTAATTGTTCTTGCTGAAGGCGTGATGTCTGGTGACGAACTTGCGAAGAAGCTACGTCAATACGATAGTGATTTCCACACTCGTGTTACAGTACTCGGACACGTACAACGTGGTGGAGCTCCAAGTGCTCGTGACCGTGTTCTTGCAAGCCGTATGGGTGCTAAAGCAATCGATTTATTAAAAGAAGATATCGGTGGCGTGTGCGTCGGTGTTAAAGCTGGACAAATTATCTACAGCGATATCGTCGAAACATTAGCAAACGGCAAACATTTACCTAACTTAGAGTTGTATCAACTAAATAAAGAAATTTCATTCTAAAACTAAAGGAGTCAACCAAAAATGAAAAGAACTAAAATCGTATGTACTATTGGACCTGCTAGTGAGGCGCCAGAGAAATTAGCAGCGTTAGCAGAAGCAGGAATGAACGTTGCACGTTTAAACTTCTCACATGGTGACCATGAAGAACATTTAGCACGTATCAACACAATCAAAAAAATCCGTAAAGAAACAGGTCGTGTTATCGCGATTCTTTTAGATACAAAAGGACCAGAAATCCGTACACATGATATGGAAAATGGTGCGATTGAATTCCACACTGGGGATGTTGTTCGTATTTCAATGACTGAAGTTTTAGGAACAAAAGAAAAATTCTCTATTACTTACCCAGAATTAATCAACGATGTTAAACCTGGATCAATTATCTTAGTAGATGATGGTTTAGTAGGTTTAGCGGTTACTGAAGTAGACCACGCAAATGGCGAAATCGTCTGCGTAGTAAACAACAGTGGTGTTGTTAAAAACAAAAAAGGAATTAACGTTCCTGGTGTTAAAACAAAATTACCTGGTATCACTGAAAAAGACCGTGCAGATATTATCTTCGGTATTGAAAATGATATCGACTTTATCGCTGCAAGTTTCGTTCGTCGTGCTTCAGACGTTCAAGAAATTCGCGATTTATTAAAAGAACATAACGCAACTCACATCCAAATCATTCCAAAAATCGAAAACCAAGAAGGTATCGACAACATTGACGAAATCTTAGCGTTATCTGATGGTTTAATGGTTGCTCGTGGAGACATGGGTGTTGAAATCGCTGCGGAAGAAGTTCCAATCGTTCAAAAAATGTTAATCAAGAAATGTAACACTTTAGGTAAACCAGTTATCACTGCTACTCAAATGTTAGATTCAATGCAACGTAACCCACGTCCAACACGTGCGGAAGTTGGTGACGTAGCGAACGCTATCTTCGATGGTACAGATGCAGTTATGTTATCTGGTGAATCTGCAGCAGGGGATTACCCAGTTGAAGCAGTTCGTACAATGGCTAACATCTGTGTTCGTACAGAACAAGAAATCCGTGTACGTGACAAATTCAAATTAAAAGCATTCGATGAAACTGATGTGGCAGAAGCTATCGGCCGTTCAGTAGCTCATACAGCTAAAAACTTAAAAGTGAAAACAATCGTTGCTGCAACTGAATCAGGACATACTCCAAAAATGATTTCTAAATTCCGTCCTGACGCAACAATCTTAGGTGTGACTTCTTCTGAACGTCAACAACGTGCATTGGCATTAATCTGGGGTGTTAAACCAGTAATCGTTGAACGTGCACATTCTACAGATGAAATGTTCGAAATCTGTATGCAAGCCGTTCGTGAACACCACAATGCTAAAGAAGGCGATTTAGTAATCATCACTGCTGGTGTACCTTTAGGAATTAAAGGAACAACAAACATGATGAAAGTTGCTCGCGTATAATTCATATAAATCATAATAAAAAGCTTGAACAAACCGTAAAAAGTTGTTCAAGCTTTTTTTGTGATGTGAAGGCATTTGATAAAATAATGAGAAATCGTTAGAAATACAAGGAGTTAAATGACTGTAAGCCCTATTTTGTGGTAAAATAAAAGGACAAATGTAGAAGAAGGAGGTTTGTTATGACAAGTGAATTATCGACTGTTGTTCATGCCATTATCACGGATGAAAATGAAAAGTACTTTTTCGTTCAAAAGAGTGGAGAAACATTCCGTCTAAAAAAAGACGACGCTACCGAATCACTAAAGATAGGTGATGTAGTAACGGGATTCTTATATGAGAATTCTTCCCGTAAAAAAGTCTTTACGCTCCGCATTCCTGAAATAACAAATGAAAGTTATGGATGGGCAAGCGTAACACAAGTCAGAAAAGACTTAGGCGTATTCGTGGATATTGGTTTAGAAGATAAAGATATGGTAGTTTCATTGGATGAACTTCCAAGTATGAAAGAGTTATGGCCAAAGAAAAATAATCGTTTATATGTAACGTTAATTAAAGATAAAAAGGACCGCACATGGGCAACGATGGGAGACGGTCAAGCATTAAATGAAAAAGTTGTTCGTGGTCATAAAGGATTATTGAATAAAGATTTAACAGGAACAGTGACACAAGTAAAACTTGTGGGAACAACGATTTTCACACCAGAAGGATATAAACTATTCTTACATCCAACGGAGCGTTTATATGAACCAACGCTTGGAGAAGAGATTAGCGTTCGTGTCATTGGAGTACGTCCAGATGGAGTGCTAAATGTATCGATGCGTCCACGTGCTCACGAGGCCATTGGAGACGATGCAGAGATGATTGTGGCGATGTTGAAGAATCGTCCAACACATACACTTCCTTATTGGGATAAAACAGATCCAAAAACGATAAAAGAGATTTTTGGCATTAGTAAAGGGCAATTTAAACGTGCCATTGGTAATTTATTAAAAGCAAAACGAATTACACAAGAAGAAGGATTTATCCATCTGATTGAAGAATAATGAGTGGAGGCGAGTCGCTTGTCATCTATTTCTATTGAAGGGATTCAAAAGAAATTACAAGAAGAAGGTTTTAAACTGACCCTGCAGAGACAGGCAACAGTTGAAATTCTTCTAGAACATCTGAATGAGCTCTTAACGGCTGAAGAAATTTACATGTACGTGAAGCAGAAGTATCCAGACATTGGACTAGCTACGGTATATCGAACATTGGAGATTTTAACCGACTTAGGAATCATTTCAAGAAATCTGTTTGATGATGGCATTGGTCGTTATCATCTAAAACAAACCGTTAATCGTCATTTTGCGCATCATCTCTTATGTGTAAAATGCGGACAGATTCAAGAAGTCGAAGAGGATTTACTCGTTGATGTTGAACAAAAAGTATTAGAGCAATTCCAGTTTCAAGTGCTCGATCATCGTCTAACGTTCCATGGGATTTGCAAAAATTGCCAGCAAAAGGAAGGGTAGAAGATGAAAGAAATACACTATTTCCTAGATAGTATTGCCGTTCAAGGTCTATCCGATAATACTGTTGCAAGTTATAAACGGGACTTGGAAAAGTTTTCTCAGTTTCTAGAAGAACAGAAGGTGACACGTCTTCAAGATGTGGACCATACAACGATGGTACTGTTTCTTCAGAAACTAAAAAAAGATGAATATGCAGTAAGTTCAACAAGCCGCATGATTAGCTGCTTGAAGAAGTTCTTCCAGTTTCTCGTACAAGAACGAATGGTTGAAAAAGACCCAACACAACAAATTCATCCACCAAAACCGAAGAAGCAGTTGCCAAAAGCGCTCAGTATTGATGAGGTCAATCGATTGCTTGAGGTACCAGATACCTCAACGGTTCTAGGCTTAAGAGATAAGGCGATGCTCGAGCTCTTATATGCGACAGGGATGCGTGTGAGCGAACTGATTGGCATTGAACTCAGTGATTTACATTTAGAGCTTGGATTCCTACAAACGATTGGGAAAGGGAATAAACAACGCATTATCCCAATCGGTCAAGAGGCAACTAACTGGATTCAAAACTATTTAGAGTATGCAAGACCTGCTCTAGAAGACGAAAAGAAGTTATCGAATGTCTTGTTCTTGAATCACCGAGGCGGACCGTTTACACGTCAAGGCTTCTGGAAGAACTTGAAGAAAATTGTTCAGACGGCGATGATTACAAAGGAAGTGAGCCCACATACGTTGCGCCATTCCTTTGCAACACATATTTTAGAAGCGGGTGCCGACCTTCGAATCGTGCAGGAATTACTAGGGCACTCAGATATTAGTACGACACAAATTTATACACATATTACAAATGAACGAATGAAGGAAATTTACAAACAAACACATCCGCGTTCGTAATATTTAGAAAATGGAGATGAAATTGATGAAATTTAAAAGAATACATGTCATTGTAATGGACTCTGTAGGGATTGGAGAGGCACCAGATGCTGCAAAATTTGATGATGCAGATTCACATACTCTAGGTCATATTTCAGAAACTGTAGGCTTAAATGTACCAAATATGCAACGTTATGGTTTAGGAAATATCGCTCCTTTAAAAACTGTACCACCAGTAGAACATCCAGAAGGAAGCTATACTAAACTTGAAGAAGTTTCTGTTGGTAAAGATACAATGACAGGTCACTGGGAATTAATGGGTTTAAATATTAAAACTCCTTTCCGTGTATTCCCTGAAGGTTTCCCACAAGAATTATTAGACCGTATTTCTGAGTTCTCAGGAAGAGGAATCGTATGTAACTTACCATATAGTGGTACAGCTGTTATTGATGACTACGGTAAACACCAAATGGAAACAGGTGATTTAATCGTTTATACTTCAGCAGACCCTGTAATGCAAATTGCAGCGCATGAAGAGATTATTCCACTTGAAGAGTTATACCGTATTTGCGAATACGCTCGTGAAATTACAAAAGACGATCCATATATGATTGGTCGTATTATCGCACGTCCATATGTAGGCGAACCAGGCAACTTCCAAAGAACTTCAAACCGTCATGACTATGCATTAAGTCCATTTGGTGAAACAACATTAGACTTCTTGAAGAAAGATGGATTTGATGTAATTGCAATTGGTAAAATTAACGACATCTTCAACGGACAAGGAATTACTGAATTCGTTCGTACAAAAGACAATATGGATGGAGTGGATAAATTAGTGGAAGTATTGAAGAAAGACTTCACTGGTATGAGTTTCTTAAACTTAGTAGACTTCGATGCAGTTTATGGACACCGTCGTAATACAAAAGGATACGGAGAAGCACTTGAAGCATTTGATGCTCGTATTCCAGAAATCGTTGAAAACATGCAAGAAGATGATTTATTAATTATTACAGCTGACCACGGAAACGACCCAACATTCAAGGGAACAGACCACACTCGTGAGTACATTCCAGTGTTAGCCATCAGCAAATCATTGAAACACCCAACACACTTACCAGAAGGCCACTTCAGTGATATCGCGGAAACAATCAGTGAAAATTTTGGTGTAGCATCAACTGGTAACGGAACAAGCTTCTTAAAAGAATTAAACTAAAATAGAAAGAGGGAACAACATGAGCAAATACGAACAATTAGTTGAAACAAAAACGTTTTTACAAAAAAAAGGTATTGGTCACATTGATTTCGGAATGATTTTAGGATCAGGTCTTGGTGAACTTGCTGGAGAAGTTAAGAACCCATTAATCTTTGACTATAAAGATATTCCAAACTTCCCAGTTTCTACAGTTGTCGGTCATGCCGGCCGTCTTGTATATGGTGAATTAGAAGGGAAACAAGTTCTAATCATGGACGGACGTTTCCACTACTATGAAGGGTATGATATGGAAACAGTAACGTTCCCAATTCGTTTAATGAAATTATTAGATGTTGAAACGATTATCGTTACAAACTCAGCTGGTGGTGCAAACCCAACATTTGAACCAGGGGACTTAATGATTATTACAGACCAAATTAACTACACTGGTACAAACCCATTAATCGGACCTAACGATGACCGCTTTGGACCTCGTTTCCCAGATATGAGCCATGCATACCATGAATACGGACAAGAAGTCGTTCGTAAAGCTGCGAAAGAACTAAACATCAATATTAGAGAAGGAGTATACATGGGATACTCTGGACCAACTTATGAAACACCAGCAGAAATTCGCTTCACGCAAGCAATTGGTGGAGACGCTGTAGGGATGTCAACAGTTCCTGAAGTCATCGTAGCAAACCATGCTGGAATTAAAGTAATTGGGATTTCATGTATCACAAACTTAGCTGCAGGAATGCAAGCAAACTTAAACCACGAAGAAGTGGTAGAAACAACACAACGCGTTAAAGAAGTGTTCAAATCATTGGTTCGTAAAGTTCTTGTTTTATATTAAGAAACGAACCTCGAGGAGGAATGAATTTGTTAGTACCTTATTCAGCAACGAATAAAAAAATTGCAATGGGATTACTTTCATACATCCCAGAATTCAAGGACTTTAAACGATTGCAAGAGGAAATTGAAGAAATCGCGACAAATCCATCGATTAAATGCTGGCTTTTTAAAGAAAGTGACAGTGAGAATTTTATCGGATTGATTGGTGGAGAAAGCACAACAGACACGATTGTCATTAAATATTTATCGGTGTCACCTTCGTTTCGTGGGGAAAATATTACATTCCAAATGTTAGAAGATTTAGCAAAGATGGAAGATAAAGTATTAAGTGGAACAATTGAGACGAGTGTGATTCTCGCAAAATGGAATAAACATCGTGTAAGTGAGGAACCATGGAAGATTTAACAATTAAAGTAGCTGAATACGAAGGACCGATGGACGTCCTCTTGCATCTGATTCGTGAGATGAAAATCGATATTTACGATATTCCGATGAATGAATTAACCAAGCAGTATTTGAACTTCATTCATTCCATGAAAACATTGGAGTTGGAAGTGGCAGCCGAGTATTTAGTAATGGCATCAACATTATTAGAAATTAAGGCAAGAATGCTTCTTCCAAAACCAAAATTGGAAGAGTTGGATGAAGACGGGGAGCCAATCGTGGAAGATCCTCGTGATCAGCTTGTTCAACAGTTATTGGAATATCAACAAATTAAAGAAAATGCCAAAAAGCTTGAGGAACTTTCTTTCCTAAGGGGATTACACTTCGGGAAAGAAGCGAGTGACTTATCTTCGATGCAAGAGATTATCCCTCTAAAAGAAGGAGAAGTGACGACTCAAGATTTATGGAATGCGTTAAAAAAATTAGCGCGCAAGAATATTGCGAAAATGCCGCTGAAGGCCAATATTCAACATGAAACGCATACGGTTGAGGAATTGATGGATTCGATTATTTCAAAAATCGAGCATACAGATAAGAAACAAGTTCCGTTTGAGGAATGTTTCCCAGCGTTCAACAGGCATGCGATTACAACGACATTCTTAGCGATGTTACAGTTAGTTCGGGAGCATCGTGTCCGTTTTATTCAAAGTTCTCCATATGAGGATATTTTGATTGAGAAAAGACAAGAAAAGGAGAAAGAGAGTGACTAATTACATTTCAGTATTAGAAGGCTTACTATTTGTTGCTGGAGATGATGGGATTACATTAGAAGAAGCAAGCTATATTTTAGAACTCGAAAGAAGTGCAGTTCGTCAGTTACTAGATGAATTAAAGAAACGCTTAGAGGACGAAAATAGTGGACTAGAACTTCTTCTCACGGCTTCTCATTATAAGCTTGTGACAAAGGCTAGTTTAAAATCATATATCGAAAAATATGCGGTTTCTCCATATTCTTCTCAATTGTCTCAAGCTTCTCTAGAAACGTTAGCGATTATCGCGTATAAGCAACCTGTCACACGTGTGGATATTGAGTCGATTCGTGGCGTTCAAAGCAGTGGTTCGATTCAAAAACTATTGCTAAGAGATTTAATTGAAGAGGCTGGAAGATTAGAGACTCCAGGACGTCCAAAACTGTATAAGACAACAGCATACTTCATGGATTACTTTGGATTAGAATCTCTTGATGCCCTACCAGATGCTTCTGATTTATTCGATTTAGATTCTGAAGAAGCAAACCAATTGTTTAGAGATAATCATGATTTGTTTGAAGAGTTGGAAATGCGCTCAAAAGAACATCATGAAGTAGAAGAAGAGAAAGAGTAGGTTTTTTTGTGGAAAGATTACAAAAAGTAATGGCACACGCCGGTGTGGCATCCCGCAGAAAATGTGAGGCATTTATTCAAGAAGGCCGTGTGAAGGTCAATGGTGAAGTCGTAAGAGAACTCGGCTTTAAAGTAGGTGCCAATGATAAAATTGAGGTAGATGGTATTCCGATTTACAAAGAAGAACCTGTGTACTTCATGTTTTATAAACCAAAAGGCGTGCTTTCAAGTGCGAGTGATGATAAAGGAAGAACCGTTGTGACGGATTATTTTAAAGATGTGGAACAACGCGTGTATCCAGTGGGACGTTTGGACTACGATACAACAGGACTTCTTTTATTAACGAATGATGGTGAGTTTTCAAACTTAATGACTCATCCAAAGCATCACGTAGAAAAGAAATATATCGCCAAAGTTAAAGGCATTCCAACGCCTAGACAAATGCGTCAATTGGAACGTGGAATTGTCTTAGATGGCAAGAAAACGTCAAATGCTAGAGCTCAAATTTTATCAGTGGATACCGATAAAGGAACAGGAATCGTCGCTTTAACAATTCACGAAGGATGGAACCATCAAGTGAAGCGTATGTTTGAAGCAGTTGAGTTACCTGTTATGAAATTAAAACGTGAAGAGTTTGGATTTTTAACGTTGGAAAACTTACGCCCTGGAGATTATCGTGAATTACGCTCATTTGAAGTACAGAAACTAAGAAAGCTCGCTTTAGACGAAAAATAGATTTCTATTAGGGAGTCATACAAAAGAAAAACGGACTCACAGAGTGAGTCCGTTTTGTTTATTTAGTCTTCATTAAATGGGCTATTTTTTCGTTTAATGGCACCCGTTGGACAGGCTGTATAAGCATCTTTGAACTTTTCTAGCGTATCTTCTGGTAGTGGAACTGTTCCGGTATTGTTGTCTTGTTTTACAAAGGCAATCCCTTCAGCATCGTACTCGAAGATTTCAGGAGCACGTAGTTGACAGATGCCACATGCGATGCAAGACTCGCAATCAACTTTTGTATAAATTTTTGAAAGAGAGGATTTATTATCCATGAGTCAGTACTCCTTTTATCAAATTTGGATATTACATGCGATCAAGTCGTATGGTGTGGTTCCGTTAAATCGATTATATCGTATTTTAACGGGAAATCGTACCATGTCGACTTTAATTGGCGTGACAGAAGATAAAACTGAAGTGTTTTTTGCGAGTTTGCCTCATTTAAAAGAAGAGTACTTTCATCAATTAGTAGATGGATTCTTCCGCGAAGGAATAGTTAGCGAAAATGAATCAGGCATAGTGCTACTGAAAGAAATTCCAGAATTTTCGCTTGTGACAAACGGAAGCCATCCCGTCAATTACTTGATGCATCCATATTCGTTTGTGCAATTACGGGATGTGACAAGACTTTGGGTTGAATGGATTAGTTATCACCGCTACGAAGAAACAAGCTATCGTCCTCTGATTCAAAATGTATGGTTACAGCAATTATTTAAGCGTTGGTATAAAGAAGAAAAAGAGAGCATTACACCATTTTGGTTTAGTAGTGTTGTGGATGAATTCCAGGCATGGAATAATAAACAAGATGAATCTGTGAAAGGACATTGGGTAGGCCTTTTTAATGGAGCTAAGTCGACAGCGGCTCTAGAAACTGAGCTCGTTTCGTTGTGGTCATTTACCACTGTTGAAGACTGTGAACCTCTTTCAAGATTAGTTTTAATGAAATGGGTGAGTGATGTCTTTGAGGAGCCTGAAAATTCTCCAATCACTTATCGATGGTTTTCTAAAATGGTTGAATGGATTTCTCATGAAACGAGTTCCGTTCAAGAAACGGTTCGCTTATTTGAAAAAGGACTGAAACGTACAGAAATTGCACGTGTACGTAAACTCAAAGAAAGCACGATTAACGATCATCTCTTAAAGCATTTGTTACTTACAAAAGATGCATTTTATAAACGTGTAGAAGAAACGAAGGCTGCAGTAGCATACAAAGAACTTTTCGAAAACGAGCGGTATCCAAAATATAAAGAGGCTAAGGACCAGTTTGAAGCAGAAGGAAAGAAAATGGATTTCTTCTTATTCAGATACTATCAAATTAAGGCCTTAAAGGAGCGTGAATGACATGGATCCAATATTGAATCGGTTCGGATATGACGAGTTCCGAGAGGGACAAAAAGAAGTCATCACGTCTCTTGAAGAAGGGCATGATGCGATTGCGATTTTACCAACGGGGAATGGGAAATCATTTATCTACCAATATATTGGAATCAAGGAAAAATGCAGAGTCGTGATTGTGTCTCCGCTAATTGCCTTAATGGTGGATCAAGTTGCCAGTTTAAAGCAGCTCGGTATCCATAGAGCAGTGGCGATTACTTCTCTTATGACTGAAGCCGAAAAAAATTATATTTTAAGCACCTTAAATGAGTATCAATTTATCTTTGTATCTCCGGAGATGCTGCAAGCACCAAGATTCTTTAAGCAATTATCGAAGCTCGAAATAGGCTTACTAGTTGTCGATGAGGCGCATTGTATATCACAGTGGGGATATGACTTTAGAAGTGATTATCTATTTATCGGTAAGATGAGAAAGAGTTTGAAAAATCCTAGAACGTTGGCATTAACTGCTACGGCTACGACTCAAGTGGTTCATGATATTTATACTTTCTTAGGATTAGATCAGAACAAAACGACGTATTTCCAAGGGCATGCTTTCTTGAAGAACCGTGAGATTGATGTCATTTCGGTTGAAGGACTTCGCAGTAAGATGCTCTCTGAATTGTTGAAGCGTGTGGATTTTCCTTGTATCGTTTATGCTGCGACAATTAAAGAGATTGAAGGGCTGAAAGAAGCGCTGTTAGGAGAAGGCTTTACAATAATAGATACCTTCCACTCCAAAAGACATAGTAGTGATCGTCAAACGATTCAACAGAAATTCTTTAGAGGAGAACTCAACATCTTATTAGCGACAAGTGCATTTGGAATGGGCATTAATCAGTCAAATATTCGTACGATTATTCATTACCAGCTACCACAAACACTTGAAGATTTTGTTCAGCAAATTGGCCGAGCTGGAAGAGACTTGCAGTTTAGTCGTTGCATTGCCTTTGTACATCCGGACGATTTTCCGCAGATGAGTCGTAAAATTGAACGGGTCTATGAAGTGGAAGACGGGGAAGAAACGGAACTGCATCAAAATATAAAAGAAATTGCAGAGGGTTTTCATTGGAATGATGAACAAAAGAATGAATTTATAAAAAAGCAACGGGGGCGTAAATTAAAGCAATTGCGACAGATTGAAGAGTTTGCGACTACGAGTCAGTGTAAAGAACAGTACTTAGCGCAGTTCTTCGGAGAAAATCGGAAAGAACCGTGTGGCAAGTGTAGTAGCTGTAGACATCTTGATCTATTTCTACTCGATGTAACTGAAAATTGGAATGAAGAAGAAAATGGCAAAAACACCTTCGAAGAAAGCTTTAAGAAATTATTTAATCTCTGATTAAATAGAGTGATTTTTTGAGAAATTATGCTACAATAGTACTAAAGTAAAAGTTTGCCCTGAGTGTAAGAATATGCTATATTGTGTAATGAATTGACTGAGGATAGCATTGGGTCAAATTAGGAGGATTTTTGAATGAGCGATAACTTTAATAATAACGAAGATTTTAATCAAACAGAAGAACAACCGTGGGAAAGAAAATTTGGCGAAGAAGAGAATTTAAAGAATCGTCAATTTTCTCGTAGTGCTAGAAACTCAGGTGGGAAAGCAGTAGCACCATTATCAAACGTTTTATTATTTGTATTTTTAATTGTAATTGTAGCACCAGTATTATTTATGATGTGGTTCTCAATTAGCAATAATAGTAACCAAGTAAAACCAAGAACAGCTGATGATGTAATGTTAACGAAGACTGTTGAAACTACGACAGCAACTCCAGAAACAACAGCTGCTACAACAAAAAAAGAGGCTACAACTACAGCTAACGAAGCAACAACAACTGCACCTCGTCAAGCTGAAACAACTCAACAAACACCTACAACTCAAGCGCAACAAAATGGTAACTATGGTACATACACTGTTAAAGCTGGAGATACTTTATATCGTATCGCTGTTAACCACGGTATGGACGTAGCAACATTAAAACAAATTAATGGTCTTACAGGAGATAACATTGCTCCAGGAACAACATTAAAAGTTGCACAATAATAGATGACTATATTAGTGGAAGTCTGAGACGCAAGACGTTTCAGACTTTCTTTTTGAGAAGGAGAGAGAATATGCAAGTTGCTATTGATGGACCAGCTTCGTCTGGGAAAAGTACAATTTCAAAACTAATTGCCAAAGAAACTGATTTTCTTTATCTAGATACTGGTGCGATGTATCGTGCCACAACATTGGCATTTTTAAGAAATAATATTTCAGTTGATGATGCGTCAGCAATTGATGAATTGCTAGAAAACTTAGTCATCAGCTTTAAAAATACTGAAGATGGCCAACTCGTTTTCTTAAACGGGGAAGATGTGACTCGTGAGATTCGTGATCTTGAAGTGACAAGAAATGTATCGGAAGTTTCAGCAATTAAATCAGTTCGAGTGAAGCTTGTTCAAATGCAACGTGAGATTGCTGAAAATCATTCGATTATTATGGATGGTCGAGATATTGGTACTGTAGTTCTTCCAAATGCTGAGTTGAAGATTTTCTTAGTAGCGTCTGTAAAAGAACGTGCGCTTCGTCGATTTAGAGAAAACCAAGAAAAGGGCATTGAGTTATCCCTTGAAAAATTAGAAGAAGAAATTGCTCACCGTGACTTCTTAGATAGTACTCGTAAAGAGTCACCATTGAAAAAAGCGGATGATGCAATTGAAATCGATACAACAAGCCTATCAATTCAAGAAGTCGTTTCTAAAATTACGAATCTTATCCAAGAAAAGTTAACGAATTAACCAGATTTTACACAAAAACACTAGAATTCGTTTTCATTTAGTGGTATGATTGTAAGTGGATAAAAAGTTTTATTTTACACAAAAATCAAACTTTATGTTCGCATGAATTGTCGCGCTTAGGAGGAAGTCACATGTCAGAATTACAAACAATGCAAGATGCGCTCGATATCGTTAAAGATATTCAAATCGGAGATTTAGTACAAGGTGAAGTATTAACTCTACAAGATAAACAAGCCATCGTCGGAATTATCGGTGGAGGAGTTGAAGGGGTTATTCCTTTCAATGAATTATCAACATCACCAGTAGAACGTGTAGAAGACGTTTTAGCTGTTGGGGATGTTGTTGATTTAGTAGTCATCAAACAAATCAAAGATAAAGAAAATGGAAGTTTCTTACTTTCTAAAAAACGTGTAGATGCACGTAAAGTTTGGGAAGAAATTCAAGCTAAATTTGATAACAAAGAAATCATCGAAGCTCCAGTTGTGGATGCTGTTAAAGGTGGTTTAGTAGTGGATGCAGGAGTTCGTGCTTTCGTACCAGCTTCAATGGTATCAGACCACTATGTTGATAACTTAGCTCAATTCAAAGGCCAAACATTAGCTTTTGAAATCGTTGAAATCGAACCAAGCGAAAATCGTTTAATCTTATCACGTAAAAACTTAGTTGCAGCTGAAAAAGCAGCTAAGCGTGCAGCTGTATTTGAAGCAATTCAAGAAGGTTCTGTAGTGACTGGTAAAGTGGCTCGATTAACAAACTTCGGTGCATTTATCGACTTAGGTGGTGTGGATGGATTAGTTCACATCTCACAAATCTCTCACGAGCACGTTGCGAAAGCAAGCGACAAATTAAAAGTTGGCGAAGAAGTTCAAGCTAAAGTAATCTCTGTGGATCCAGAAAGCGGACGTGTATCATTATCAATCAAAGATACATTAGCAGGACCATGGGATAACATTGAAGAACGTGCAGCAGTTGGTTCTGTATTAGATGGTTTAGTAAAACGTCTAACTACATTTGGAGCATTTGTTGAATTATTCCCTGGAGTAGAAGGATTAGTTCACATCTCACAAATTGCTCACCAACATATTGCAACACCTCACGAAGTTCTTAAAGAAGGTCAAGAAGTTCAAGTGAAAGTTCTTGAAGTTCATCCAGAACAACAACGTATTTCTTTAAGTATTAAAGCTTTACAAGAAGCTCCAAAACCTGAAAAAGAAGAAGTTGAAGAAGTGGTTGAAGAAACTTACGAATTACCTGAAGAAGATGTTTCATTCTCTTTAGCTGATCGTTTAGGTGATCAACTTTCTGAACTTAAAGTTGAAGAATAACATTCAAATAAAAGTTAAGTGGAAATAGTCTGGACTGGTTCCAGACTATTTTTATGATAGAATTAGAGAAAAGGAGGAATAGTATGTCAACACCAGTTATTGCCGTTGTAGGAAGACCAAATGTCGGGAAATCTACAATTTTTAACCGTATTGTCGGAGAACGTATCTCTATCGTAGAAGATATCGCCGGAGTCACTCGTGACCGTATCTATTCTGAAGGTGAGTGGTTAGGTCACTCCTTTAATATTATTGATACAGGTGGAATTGATATTACGGATGAACCGTTTATGTCAAACATCCGTATGCAAGCAGAAATTGCTATGGAAGAAGCCGATGTGATTATCTTTCTAACAAGTGTAAAAGAGGGCGTAACAACGACTGATGAACACATTGCAAAATTACTTTATCGTACGAACAAGCCAGTTTTACTTGCTGTTAATAAAGTAGATAATCCTGAATTACGTTCTGAAATTTTTGATTTCTATTCATTAGGATTCGGTGAGCCATTCCCAATTTCTGGAAGTCATGGATTAGGGCTTGGAGATTTATTAGATGCAGCAGTAAAAGCCTTCCCTGAAGAGAATGATGACGAAGAAGATAAAGATGTGATTAAGTTTAGTTTTATCGGTCGTCCAAACGTAGGAAAATCAAGCTTAGTGAATGCAATGCTTGGAGAAGAGCGTGTCATTGTATCTAATGTTGCTGGAACGACTCGTGATGCCATCGATACGACGTTTGAAGACGAAGAAGGTACTGTCTTCAAGATGATTGATACTGCCGGTATTCGTAAGAAAGGTCGTGTCTTTGAATCAACTGAAAAATATAGTGTCTTACGTGCCTTAAGAGCGATTGAGCGAAGCGACATTGTTTGTGTGGTCTTGAATGCCGAAGAGGGAATTCAAGAACAAGATAAGAAGATTGCAGGTTACGCTCACGAAGCAGGTAAAGGTGTCGTTATTTTAGTGAATAAATGGGATACGCTTGAAAAAGATAATTCGACTTATAAAGAATTTGAAGATAAGATTCGTCAAGAATTCTTATACTTATCTTATGCTCCAATTATTTTTGTATCTGCGAAGACAAAACAACGTCTTACAAAAATTCCACCAATCTTAAAAGAGATTCATGAAGTTCGTTCACGTCGTATTTCATCTTCTGTATTGAATGATGTATTAATGGATGCGATTGCGATGAACCCAACTCCAACGGATAAAGGGAACCGTTTGAAGATTTACTATATGACGCAAGTAGCGATTCAACCACCAACATTTGTCACATTTGTAAATGATGTTGAATTGATGCATTTCTCATACGAACGTTTCTTAGAAAACCGAATTCGCTCAGCATTTGGATTCGAAGGAACACCAATTCATATGATTACGCGCCAAAGAAAGTAAAAAAATTCATATAACCCTTATAAAACAAGATATAAAACATTGAAACTATAGAGTTTGAATGGTATAATCTAGAGGAAATCAAAACTAATTTTCGATTTCCAGATAAGTTGGACCACTCAACGAACTCTGATAGAAATTCTTATTTGACGGAGGTGAAACTAAAATGGCTAACAAAGCAGAATTAGTAGATCGCGTTGCTAAAAAAACGCAATTAACAAAGAAAGATGTTTCAGCAACAGTTGAAGCGTTATTCGAAACAATTCAAGAAGCTTTAAAAGCAGGTGAAAAAGTTCAAGTTATCGGATTTGGTAACTTTGAAGTTCGCGAACGCGCTGCTCGTAAAGGACGTAACCCTCAAACAGGTAAAGAAATCAAAATCAAAGCTTCTAAAGTTCCAGCATTCAAAGCTGGTAAAGCTCTTAAAGATGCAGTTAAAAAATAATTCCAATGAATTATTTTTCATAGCATGAAGTTTTAATTGGTGTTATATTAGAGTTAACTCTATATAACACCTTCTTTTTTTGGTGTAAAACTTCAATAGTATACATATTTAAATGCAGTTTATCTGCTAAAGGAGACATTATGACACAAGTAATCGAAGCGATTGAACAAGCCTTACAAGAACAAGATATTGATAAAGTCTATGAACACTATCACAACTTTTTTGACAATTTCAACCCAGAAACAGACCTTCAAGAGATGGCAGATTTAGCCACTTATTCTGTATCAATTGGATTCTACGAAGAAGCAAAGCGTGCTCTGTTACGACTCACTGAAGTGGAACCAGATGAAGCGATTTGGACAATTTTATTAGCCGAAATCTTAGTAGCTGAAGGAGAAACAGACCAAGCATTATCGATCCTGTATGATATTCCTGAAACAGATCCAGACTACCCAAGTGTGTTAGTGGTTCAATCAGAAGCTTACCGAGAAGAGGGAGATTTCGACTTAGCAGAGAAAAAACTATTAAAGGCGAAAGACTTAGATCCAGACGAAGCGATTATTGATTTTTACCTTGGAACATTATTATTTGAAGCAGGAAGTTTTGAACGTAGTGCATTTTTCTTGGAGCGTTTCTTAAAACAAAGTCCAGGGGAAACTGGGGAAGAAGAACGTGCACAAGAATTGTACGTTGAAGCCACTTTAAGAATGGGCGATAAAGAGCCATTAGAGCAATTTATTGGCGAAGAAAGCATCGATGGCCTCTCAAGTGATTTATTGTTCCAGATGGCGTCATATGAGTCCATTGAGGGCAACTATGAGGAAGCCCTCGAGTATTACATGGAACTTCTAGAACGTGAACAAGAAAATAGTGAAGTGACACTGAATGTGATTCAATGTCTTTTAATCTTGAAACGTGACGAAGAAGCAAAAGATTATGCAAAGAAATGGATTGCTTTTGATGAATTGAATGATGAAGCACATCGTATTCTTGGCCAAATCGAAATCGCAACAGGAAATTCTAAAGTTGGATTACAAGAATTAAAAGAAGCGGTTGATATTAACAGCGATTCTTTACTTAATGTGACAAGTTATGTTGAAGCGTTAAATGATGAAGAAGAATATGAGGAAAGTATTGCATTCCTTGAAACCTTAGAAACAAAAGAAGATGCAGTGATTCTTTATCTATTTGCGAAAACTTATGAAGCAATGGAAGAGTACAACGAGGCCTTTACATACTATCAAAAAGCCTATGAAGCAGGGGAAAGTTCTGTTGAATTTTTAGAAGATTATATTCGCTTTATGATTGAAGAGGGACGTAAAGATTTAGCTGTACCAGCCTTACAAGAAGCATTGAAGGTAGATCCGTTTAATCCTGAATTTATCCGTTATACATTTATTTTTGAAGAGTAGGAGGGATACTTTGTTTAACCCAAGTTTAGAAACGAAAAAGAAATTTATTTCGTGGTTCATTTCAAATCATTCTTTGAAAAGAAGAGAGTCATTATGGATTCTGAACTACTTGTTAAACCATGAGTTGTTGTTAAAACAAATTCATTTTGTGGAACATGTTGAAGCAACTCCAAAAGGGATGTTATTTTCAACAATTAAACCTGCTCAGGAGTCTTTCTTATTTTATAAGGAAGGAACGAAATTCGATAATCCGGAAGTGGCCTTTCACGATATGCGTCTTCACTGGAAGGAAGATTGTTATGTGGAATTAGACTTTCCAAACGCCTATAAGAGCATGGTGAGTTTTGCCGTATTAGAGAAAAATCCTTACTATTTCTCTGAAGTAGAAGAGATGGAAGTAGTCGATGAGGAATTAGATAGTATTCAAAAAGAAGTGCTGATTTCTCAATTGAAAGCAGAAATCAATGAGGCTCTGGAATCAATGGACTCTAAGCGTTTTATGGAACTAACAAATCGATTAAAGGAGTTAGAAGATGAGTGATTTTAAACGAAAAGTTGATATACAATCGGTACCGCTCTTCGTTAGTGCACTCCCTGTTCTTCAAACGTTAAAAGAAGCCGGACACGAAGCCGTTTTTGTGGGTGGATCAGTCCGTGATTTGGTTCTTGGAAAAGAAATTTCAGATGTGGATATTGCGACCAGTGCAACCCCTGAAGAAGTGAAGAGTCTCTTTTCGCATACGGTAGATGTGGGGATTGAACACGGAACCGTTCTTGTTTTGCATCATCATGATAGCTATGAGGTGACAACATTTCGTACGGAAGGGACGTACCAAGATTTTAGACATCCAGATTCTGTGACCTTTGTCAGAAGTCTGGAAGAAGATTTGATGCGCAGGGATTTCACGATTAATGCTCTTGCTGTAAACGACAAGGAAGAAATTGTCGATTATTTTAACGGGATTGAAGATTTAGAACATGGCATTATCCGCTGTGTTGGAAATCCTATGGAGCGTTTTAATGAAGATGCCTTACGCATGATGCGTGCAGTTCGTTTTACAGGCCAATTAGGTTTTGCAATTGAATCAGATACATTTAATGCAGTTCGTACTTTAAAAGCCAACCTCGAACGAGTGGCTGTGGAACGTATGAAAGTTGAGTTTGAAAAAATGATACTGAGTCCACATCGCACCCTTGCCTTTAAAGCCTTTGTGGAAAGTGAGTTATATCAAGCTTGTCCAGATTTTAAAGAGGCTAAAGAAACGCTCTTAAAAGTGGGTGAGTTCCCGTTAGACAAACTTACGATTACTCAAGCTTGGATTTTATTTGCTTACTATGAACGATTAAGTATTCCTCAGTTAAGAAAAGTATTGAAAAACTGGAAATCATCGAATGACCAAATCTCTACTGTATTAACAGGTTATCAAACATTGCTCGCTCGTCTTGAAAAAGAATGGGATGCATTTCTTGCTTATGAGTGCCCAGAAGACTTAGCTGTTGAAGTAGAGCAGTTGTTGCCAGGAATTGGTCGAGCAGAGGAACTAGAAAAGCTGAAGGCTGTGTATCAACAATTACCGATTCGTTCGATGAAAGACATTCAAATTGATGGGTTTGGAGTTAAAGAAGCGCTTGGCTTAGAGAAGATGGGCCCTATTATTGGTGAAGTCTTACAAGCCCTTCAAACAGAGATTTTATCTGGTAGATTAGCCAATGAAAATACAGAGATAGTTTCATGGATTAGAAATAATTTCAATGAAAGTAAATAAAGTTTCATTGAAATGAAAAACAATTTATTGAAAGCCGTTTTATTAAATATAATTCTTGAATGAAAGGCGTTTCAATGGTATTATCATTTTGTAAGCAATAATTTATTTTAAGGAGTGACCCTATATGAAAAAGGTTATGTCAGGTTTACGATTTGTATTTAGAAATGGAGAAACATGGACGATTAATCGTCGTTTGATTGGTGACTTATGGATTAAAAAAGTTACTACATCATTTGGTCGTATTAACGGTGGAGAATTCCAAGAAATTCACCCATGTGAATCATTACGTATCGAGATCTTACCTGAAGCAGACCACGTTATGTCAGAAGACATTAACTTAGGTGGTTTAGAATTAGGAATGTTCGAACGCGTTAAAAAATATAGCGATATCGAATTAATGGATATTTTATATGTTGATGGAAATCATCCAAAATCAGATGTAATTGTTGAGAAAGATCGTGTTTATTTCCCATACAGCCCAGTAGATGAAGATGGAAATGACAACAAATACCAAAGTTCAGCAATTGGTTCTCACGGTAACTTATTCATCGTGATTGACCCAGAAAAATCTGTGGAAGATATCTATCCAGAAATTTAATTGCTCATTGAACCTAGGACATTTGTCCTAGGTTTTTTCTTTAGGTTTTAAATATTTAATTTATTATATAAGAAGTCTAGTTCTTTTCATGATTTCCAAGTATAATTAACATATCACAAGTTAAAGGAGAAAGTGTATGAAAGTTTGTTTTATTGCAGCTGAAGCAGCTCCCTTTGTTAAAGTAGGAGGGTTAGGAGACGTTATTGGTTCTCTTCCAAAATCCCTTCGTGAATTAGGCGTAGATGCACGTGTTATTTTACCTTTGTATTCTAGTATTGACCGCGAACGTTTTGGACTAAAATACAAAGCATATCAATTTGTGGATTTAGGATGGAGACATTCTTATTGTGGAATTTTCGAGACAGAAGTGGACGGAGTTCCTTGTTATTTTGTCGATAATGAGCAATATTTCAATCGGGATAGTATTTATGGACAAATTGATGATGGTGAACGTTTTGCTTTCTTCTCAAAAGCAGCACTTGAAATTTTGCCAGCACTAGATTTCAAGCCGGATGTTGTGAATGTGAATGACTGGCATACAGCACTGTCTGTTATTTATTTAGATGTATTAAAGAGTCGTGAAGCAGAATTTTATAAAGATATGAAGAGTGTTCTTTCAATTCATAATATTGAATTCCAAGGTAAATTCAATCCTTATGAAATGGGAAATCTATTTGGTTTAGAGAATAAGTACTTTGATGCGTTGATTTATAACGGAGACTTAAACTTGCTAAAAGGTGCGATTCAATTAGCGGACCGCGTCAATACAGTCAGTGAAACATATGCGCGTGAAATCTTGGACCCTTATTTTTCATATGGACTTGATAAGATTTTAAATGTTGAGCAAGGAAAATTAAGAGGAATCTTAAACGGAATTGATGTGGATAAATTTAATCCAAAAACAGATCCTATGATTCCAGTGAACTACGATTTAAAGACATTCGAAGATAAAGTTCAAAATAAATTAGCGTTCCAAAAAGAGATGGACTTAGAAGTGAATGCCGATATTCCATTAATTGGAATGGTGACACGACTTACTCATCAAAAGGGAATTGATTTAATTTTACAAGCAAGCGAAGATATTCTCAGAACGGGGGCACAATTAGTCATTCTAGGGACTGGAGATGCTCATTATGAGAGCGCACTTCGTTCATTAGAACACTATAGACATGATCGTGTACGAAGCATTTTACTATTCTCTAATGAGATGTCTGCGAAAATTTATGCAGCCAGTGATTTATTCCTTATGCCATCTAAGACAGAGCCTTGTGGATTGTCACAACTCATCTCAATGCGTTACGGAACAGTTCCTGTGGTTCACCGTGTCGGTGGCCTGCGAGATACAGTTATTCCATTTACAGGAGTAGAAGGAAATGGATTTACGTTTGAAAGTTTCCAAGCTGGTGATATGATGGATGCCATTTATCGCGCTGTGACATGCTTCTACCAATCGCCTGATGAATGGAAACAAATTATCAAGAACAATTTACAAAAAGATGTCAGCTGGGAACAATCCGCTAAGAAATATTTAGATTTGTACCATGAAGTGGTATGAAAATAAGAAGGAGGGCCTTAAATGGTCGAAAAAAGTTTAACAAGTCGTGTAGAAACTTCATTAAAGAATCAATTTGGTGTAACCATCTCTAATGCAAGTAAAAGACAAGTATACGAAGCGATGATGAGATCTGTTCGTGATATTTTAATGGAAAAGAAATTCAGCTATGAACAAACATTAAAACAAACTCGTCAAAAACGTGCGTACTATATGTCAATGGAATTCCTAGTAGGACGTACACTTCGCAATAACCTATTCAATTTAGGTATTGAAAAGGAAGCCAAAGAATTTTTAAGTGAACATGATTTTTCACTAGATGAAATTTATAATATGGAACCAGATCCAGGTTTAGGAAATGGTGGTTTAGGTCGTCTAGCGGCTTGTTACTTAGACGCTTTAACAAGTAATGAATATCCAGTAACAGGATTCTCAATCCTTTACGAATACGGGATTTTTAAACAAGTCATCACAAATGGATGGCAACAAGAATTCCCTGATCAATGGTTAGACCTTGGTAAATATGGGCTAGTGTATCGTAATGATGAAGAAGTAGAAGTGCGTTTTGGTGGGGAATTAGAACAAGTCATGACAGATACTGGCTTAAAAGTGAACCACAAAAACTATACTTCAATTCAAGCGGAACCATATGATTTATTAATTTCTGGTTATGATGCTTCAGCAGTGAACACACTCCGTTTATGGGAAGCAAAAGCAAAAACTGGTTTCAATATGAAACTATTTGAACGCGGTGAATATTCTAAATCATCCGAAGCAGAAGCAATTGCGTCTTCTATTTCTAAGTTATTATATCCAGCAGATGTTACTAACGAAGGTAAAGAGTTACGTATTAAACAACAATACTTCTTCATTAGTGCTTCATTACAACAATTAGTGAAGAACCATTATCGTGAATTTGGTACATTAGAAAACTTCTCAGAACATGTAGCGCTTCATATTAATGATACACACCCAGCGATGGGCGTTGCGGAATTAATGCGTTTATTAGTGGATGAGTATGGATATGGATGGGATAAAGCGTGGGAAATCACGACGAAGACATTTGCGTATACAAACCATACAATAATGGCAGAAGCATTGGAAAAATGGCCAGTATCCTTATTCCAACCAATTCTTCCACGTATTTACTCAATTATTGAAGAAATTAATAGACGTTTCTGCTTATGGGTAATGGAACAAGGAAAACAATATACATTACGTGATACAGCAATTATTTATGACGACATGATTAAGATGGCAAATCTTTCTATCGTGGGTAGTCATTATGTAAACGGGGTATCAAAACTGCATAGCGATATTCTTGTTCGTGATACTTTCAAAGCATTTAACGAGTTATATCCAGGAAAATTTGGGAATGTAACAAACGGGATTGCACACCGCCGTTGGTTAGGTCAAGCAAATCCAGAACTTGCTACTTACTTAGAAAAATTAATCGGAGATGACTTCATTAAAGACCTCTCTGGTATTTCTAAGTTGAATGCATACAAAGATGATGAGAAAGTACTAAAAGATTTACAAGCCATTAAATTAACTAAGAAAGAGCAATTAGCAACTTACATTAAGGAAACTCTTGCGATTTCGGTAAATCCTCATTCAATCTTTGACGTACAAGTGAAGAGATTACATGAATACAAACGTCAATTATTAAATGCGTTACACATTGTATATCTTTATCATGAAATTAAATACAATGGATTGCGTCCAACTCCACGTACATTTATTTTCGCTGCGAAAGCTTCTTCAGGCTATCAGATGGCGAAAAACATAATTAAATTCATCCACTCAATTTCTCAAATGATTGAGAGTGACGAATTAGTGCGTGAATACATTAAAGTAGTATTCATTCCGGACTACAAAGTGACATTAGCGGAAATCATCTTGCCAGCTGCTGATGTGAGTGAACAAATCTCTCAAGCAGGTAAAGAGGCGAGTGGTACTGGTAACATGAAACTAATGCTAAATGGAGCAGTGACACTTGGTACAATGGACGGAGCTAACGTTGAAATCTACGAGGCTGTTGGAGAAGACAATATTGTTATTTTCGGTTTAGAAACAGAAGAAGTAGATGCTTTATATGCTAATGGCTACAAACCTTGGGAATACTATAATCATTCACCTAAGATTAAGACTGTTCTTGATTTCATCCGTACAATGACGGTTGGTGGTATGAACTTCAACTTCATCGTGGATTACTTATTAACTCAAGATCACTATATGTGTCTTGCAGACTTTGACAGCTATGTTGAAGCACAAGAGCGCATTGAAAAAGACTTTAATGATTCATCTAAATGGATGAAGATGAGCCTTGCGAATATCGCAAATGCTGGAATCTTCTCAGCTGACCGTTCAGTACAAGAGTATGCAAAAGACATTTGGCACATCAAACCTGTTCAAGGTTAATGAAATAAAAAAAGAGATTCTCACAAGTGGGCAAGCCCCACTGTGAGAATCTTTTTTAATTTACCGATTAAATTTGATAAGCAGCAAAGCCATTTGCAGGAACAAGAATTCCATTTGGATGATTTCTTGTTTGGTGACTTGCAAAAATTTGTTTGCCATGGAGACCTTCAATGTACTCTGTATTGTCATTCATATTGACAGCACATAGAAGAGACTCACGTTGGAAGACAAGGCATCCTCCGTTTTCATATACAACGTTAAAGTTACCTTTAAAGTCTTCTTTATACTCAGTTCTAAAGGCAGTTAAGGCCTTGTAATGAGTGAAAATTTCTTCATTGATTTCTTTCTTACTGAATGTTTTACGGTTATATGGATCACGGAATCCTTGCATTCCAATTTCATCTCCATAATAAATCGAAGGAACACCTGGTAGAGTAAATTGGATGAAACTTGCGATTTTTAATTTTTGAATGGTATCTTCAAGTTCTTTACCAGTTAATTCAAGTGTGGGACGCTCGTGAAGCGGAACGGCTTCCGTATTGCCAAATCCAATTTTTGTAATAATACGTTCAGTATCATGGCTATCTAGTAAGTTCATGAGAACGTCGAGTGCTGGTTTTGGATAATGATCAATCAATTCTTCGATGGCAAAGCGTAAAGCATGAGCATTCTTCGTTTGAACAAACTCAATAATGGCATCTTTCCAAGGGTAGTTCATAACGCTGTCGAGTTGTTTTCCTAAGAAATAGCGACGACGTTTATCATAGGCATACTTAGTTGTAGCATCTTCCCATACTTCACCAATAATGAGAGCTTCTGGATCTGTTTGTTTTACGGTTACTCGTAACGCGTCTAAAAACTCATCAGGGAATTCATCGGCTACATCTAAACGCCAACCACCAATTCCTAAATGCTGCCAGAATGGTAGTACACCAGTTTTAGGATCATTGATGAATTTCATAAATTCTGGATTTAACTTATTTACAGTTGGAAGATTTGTAAATCCCCACCATGAGTGATACGTATGTGGAAACTCCATAAAGCTAAACCATGGATAGTATGGTGACTCTGTTGAGTTATACGCACCCACGCTATCATAATGACCTTGCTTGTTGAAGTAAATACTGTCGTCACCAGTGTGACTAAATACGCCATCTAAAATAATTTCGATTCCATGTTTTTTAAACTTTGCACATAGCTTTTTAAAGTCTTCATTCGTACCTAAGTAAGGGTCCACATTGAAATAATCTGCAGTAGAGTAGCGGTGGTTATCTGGACTTTCCATAATTGGATTTAAGTAAATACAGTTTATATTTAAGGCTTTGAAATGATCTAGTTCTTCTTCAATTCCTTTTAAATTCCCAAGGAAGAAATCCTGCGCCTTGTAATTTTCGTGTGTGATACTCGATTGAGGCAATTCATCCCACTCATCATGACGGTAACGAATATCTTCGTTCGCGGCTTTTTTAGCTTTATATTGTTCACTTCTCTTAAAACGGTCTGGGAAGATTTGATACATAATCCCACCCTTAAACCATTCTGGAGTCGTAAATTGTTCTTCGTAAACCGTTAATTGCCAACTGTTAATTTCATGATAGTTCAGAACAGGAACAGCTTGGAATTCATGGTTAGAAAGAAAGTAAGTTCCGATTTCAGAACGAACTTCAAAATAGTAGAAATATAGTCCTGTATGTAAAGGTGAGATTTCAAATGAGTATAAAGTTGCATCCGCATCAATCGTAGAGCGACTTGGATGATAAATACTTGTTGTTTGTGTAAAGTCTTCTTTTAAAACTAATTGGATAGAAGAGAGGTGAGTCTCTTTGGTAACTTTAACTTGAATAAAAATAGTTTGCTTATCCGTCACTGCCCCTGAAGGATATTTATTTTTAAGTGAGTGATAGAAAATCATAATAGGCCCCTTTTTTTAAAAATCTATTTCCATTGTAATACAAACATGTGGAAAGATATACCAAAATGGTGATTATGAAAATTAATGAGAAAAAAGCAATTTTTTTCAAGAAAATTCATGAAAACCTATACGAATATTTAAGAAATATGTTATAATCATAACAAGAGAATTTGTTTGGGAACCGAGCTCTCTAATTTTTTATAGCAAGAATGAAAACGCTTATTTTCTTTTTGTTAGCGAATGCGAAAAGGAGTGATTGTTTAGTGCAACAACTAGCAGAATATTTATTTCATGAGGGAAGAAACTTTCATAGTTATGATTTCTTAGGTAACTTTCCAGGTGATAACGAATGTACATTCCGAGTTTGGGCTCCAAACGCTAAAGAGGTATATGTAACAGGCGATTTTTGTGACTGGAGACCTACAGATTACCGAATGGAACGCATTAACCAAAATGGTATCTATGAAATAACCATACCGAATGTGAAACAGTTTGATTCTTATAAATATGTCATTGTTCCTCATCACGGTGACTGGTTGTGGAAAGCTGATCCATATGCACGTCACGCTGAAACAAGACCACAAACTGCTTCCAAAGTTTATCATTTCCCAGATTTTTCTTGGACGGATGAAAAATGGATGAAGAAGAGAACAGTACCCTTCCAGGAAGCTTTGAACATTTATGAAGTCGAGCTAAGCTCATTTAAGAAAAAGGAAAATGGAGACCCATATTCCTATCGTGAAATGGTTGATGTGTTAATTCCTTACGTAAAAGAAATGAATTATACACATATTGAATTATTACCGATTACGGAATATCCATATGACAAATCTTGGGGATATCAAGTAACAGGATTCTTCGCAGCGACTTCTAGATTTGGAACGCCTGAAGATTTTATGTACTTTGTGGATGAATGTCATAAAGCAAATATTGGTGTGATTTTAGACTGGGTTCCAGGACATTTTACGAAAGATGCCTTTGGATTATATGAATTTGATGGAACACCTTGCTATGAGTACAGTGACCAACGTATTCAAGAGCATAAAGGATGGGGAACTCGTGTCTTTGATTATGGAAAGACAGAAGTGCTTTCATTCCTTTACTCTAGTGCAGTACTTTGGCTTGAAAAATTCCATATCGATGGACTTCGAGTGGATGCTGTAAGCTCAATGTTGTTTTATAACTATTGTCGAAGTGAAGAAGAGTCTGCACGTAATATTTACGGAGGATTCGAAAATTTAGAAGCCATTCGATTTATTCAATCTCTTAATGAGTTTGTTCGTAATGAGTATCCTGGAGTAATGATGATTGCTGAAGAGTCTACTGCGTTCGCTGGGGTTACGAAACCAGTAGAAGAAGGAGGCCTGGGTTTCCACTTCAAATGGAATATGGGCTGGATGAATGACTCTCTAGATTACTTAGAGAAAGATCCGCTTTTCAGAGGAGGAATTCACAATCAATTTACATTCTCAATGATGTACGCCTTCTCAGAAAATTATATTTTACCAATTTCTCACGATGAAGTCGTTCACGGTAAAAAGTCACTCCTAGATAAAGCTTCAGTTCCTTATGAAGATAAGTTTTCGAACTATAGAGCTTTCATGGGGTATATGATGGCCCACCCTGGTAAAAAATTAAACTTCATGGGAAATGAAATTCCACAAATGATTGAGTGGAATGAAGAACGAGAATTAGACTGGTTCTTATTGAAATATCCAATTCATGATGCGACTCATCGCTATGTGAAAGACTTGAATGCATTCTATAAAAAACATTCTGAGTTATGGCAACTAGATGGTGGCTGGACTGGTTTCAGATGGCATGAAGTTAAAGATGTTTGGAATAACTGTTTCGTCTTCTCAAGAATGAACTCTAAAGGCGACTCAGTGATTGTGATTTCTAATTTCTCAGGAAACTTAATTAAGAATTACGAAATTGGCGTTTCAAAATGGGGTAGTTACAAAGTAGTTTTAAACTCTGACGCTAAAAAGTATAACGGAAGCGGAGTGGTCAATCGTGGACTTCATACAGTTACCGAACCACATAAGGGCTTTGATTATAAACTTGCGGTGAACGTACCACCGTTTTCAACAATGTATCTTATCAATAATCAATAATCGGAGGTTGAACGTATGGCAAGAAAGCAAGAAATCGTAGCAATGCTACTAGCAGGTGGACAAGGAACACGTCTGCAAGTACTGACAAAGGATATGGCTAAACCAGCTGTACCTTTTGGTGGGAAGTATCGTATTATCGATTTTCCTCTCTCAAATTGTTCAAATTCAGGAATTTCTACTGTTGGTGTTTTGACTCAGTTTATGCCGCTTGAATTGAACTCTTATATGGGAAACGGGAACCCGTGGGACTTAGACCGTGTGGACGGAGGATTAACAATTCTTCCACCGTATACTGCGGGTAAAACTGGGGAATGGTATAAAGGAACTGCCAATGCGATTTATCAAAATATTAAGTATATCGAGCAATACGATCCAGAGTACGTTTTAATCTTATCTGGCGACCACATTTATAAAATGAACTACAACAAGATGCTTGAATTCCATAAAGAGAAAAAGGCAGACTTGACGGTTGCTCATATTAATGTGCCTATAGAAGAAGCAAGTCGTTTCGGTATTTTAAATACGGATGAAGATTTACGTATTGTAGAATTCTTGGAAAAACCTGAACATCCGGTTTCAACGAAAGCTTCAATGGGGATTTACATTTTTAACTGGAAAGTATTAAGAGAATACTTAATTCGTGATGAAGAAAATCCTGAAAGTGAAAAAGACTTTGGTAAGAATATTATTCCGATGTTGCTTGAAGAAGACCGCCGTATTTATGCCTTTCCATTTGCAGGATATTGGAAAGACGTTGGTACCATTGAAAGTTTATGGGAAGCTAATATGGACTTAATTAAACGAAGAGAAGAATTTAATATTTCTGATAAATCATGGAAGATTTATTACCGCCACGAAGGCAGACTTCCTCAATATATCGGAGAAAGCGCCGAAGTGACAGATTCTATGATTTCAGATGGAACTATTGTACTCGGTAAAGTTCATGAATCTATTGTTTCTTCTGGGGTATCGATTGCAAAAAACTCCAAGGTTCTAGGTAGTATCATCATGCAAAATGCAGTCATTGAAGAGGGAGCCACAGTTGTTAACTCAATTATTGCAGAAGGCACGGTTGTGAAAAGCGGTGTGACTGTGGGCCATGAAGAAATTGAACTTGGAAAAGATATGATTACCGTAATCGGCAATTTCGAAGTGGTAGAAGAAGATACGAAAGTTGGAGGAAATTAATATGATCAAAGCGTTTTGTATATTGTTTGCAGATAATTATAGAAATGACGACCTTCAAGGGTTAGTCAGAAATCGTACAGCAGCTGCTTTACCAGTTATTTCCCGCTATCGTATGGTGGACTTTATGTTATCCTCCCTTGTACATGCTGATATCGATAATATTGCATTATTAACGAATCATAATTATAAATCTTTACTTGATCATGTCGCTTCAGGAAAAGATTGGGATTTAAACCGTAAGCACCGTGGTTTGAAGATTATTACTCCGATGTCAAACTACTTATCAACACGTATCCCACAAAATAAAATTGAAGCGTTAGCGAATACGATGGTGTATACGCAAGATTTGGATGAAGAGTTCGTTATTTTAGCTGATACAAATATTATCGGGAATATTGATTTCAAAGAGATGTTCCAATATCACTTAGATACAGGTTCCGATATTACAGTTGCTTATACGTATCGCAAACCAACAGTAGGGGAGTCGCAAATTATCTTTGATGAAAATCATCAAGTTTATGAGTCACTCTATCATTTTGATGGATCAGATAATGAATGCGCAACACAAGTGAAGATTTACATCTTAACAAAAGAATTATTCAATGGTATTGTGAAGAAAGGTTTGACACTTGGTTGGGAAGATATCTTACGCGATTATATCTCTAAAAACCTTGAAACATTACGTGTATTTGCATACCAAATCAAAGGGTACTTAAAAGTTGTTAATACGATTAAAGATTACTATGACTTGAATATGGAAATGCTTGATTTCGAAAACTTACGTGATGTATTCCTTTCAGGCACTCAAGTGATTACGCGTGTTAAAGATACCGTTCCTACGAGCTACGGCAAGAAGGCGCTAGTGAAGAATTCTATTCTTGGAGATGGTACGAAGATTCGAGGTACTGTTGAAAATAGTATTATCTTCCGTGATGTTGTCGTAGAAGAGGGTGCCGTTGTTCGGAACAGTATCATTATTTCAAACACAGTCATTAAATCTGGTGCTCATTTAGAATATGTGATTGCCGATAAAGATGTGACTGTAAAACAACATACCGTTTTAACAGGTACAGAAGAAGTACAAGTGGTCATCGATAAAGGTAAAACCGTTTAATGAACATTTAAAAGAATAAAAGAAAGCTTGAGCAATCGCTCAAGCTTTTTTTTGCCTTAATCCTTTTCTACTGTTTGCAACAAGAGAAATAAGTTAGTAAACTAAATAAGTAGGAATTCTTAGAAAGGAGCTTTTCTCATGGTAAGAAAATATGCGGTCATTGATTTAGAAACGACAGGGCCAAAATATGAGAGCGGGGATCGAATCTTCCAATTTGGTTGTACCTTAATTAATGGCGATGAAGTGATTGAACATGTCTCACTCAATATTAATCCTGAAAAAAGTATTCCATTCGAGATTCAATTATTAACAGGAGTGACCAACGCAGATGTTGCAAAGGCTCCATATTTTGATGAAGTAGCAATGACCATTTTTAATCTTTTAGAAGATAGAACGCTGGTTGCACATAATGTAGGATTTGATGGGCCTTTCATAATATCAGCTTTAAAAGATACATTAGGACTCGATTTAGAGGTTCCATTCATTGACACAGTACAACTAGCGCAGATTTGCTATCCGACGGCTCTTAGTTATAGACTCAGTGATTTAACAGAGTGGTTAGAGATTCGTCACAACCAAGTACATACAGCAGGTAGTGATGCGCGCGCAACTGCTGAGTTGTTTTTAAAAATGAAGACGAAGCTAAGGACGTTGTCATATATCACTTTGAACCAACTGACCGAATTTTCAGGAGAATTACTAGGGGATACGGGGAAAGTTTTTGAGGAGATTTTAGAAGAAAGTATAAAAGAAAGTATAAAAGAAGAACAGAAAGAACTTCCGGTTGAACAAGGTTTCGTTGTTTCACCGCTAGTATTGGAAGAGATTGAGGTGAAGAGCTCTAAGAGAAAAATCAATGCACTAGAAGCTTATCAAAAATTAGTAGAAGGTGGATTTTTAGAGGATAAGTCAAGTCAACGTAAGATGATTTCAACGATTGAATCGCTTCTTGAAAAGGATGAACCTTTGCATTTTATCGAAGCAAGTCCTGGTTCAGGTAAGACTTACGCATATTTATTAGCAGCGCTTGAAAAAGCTAGTAAGCGTAATCCAATCTGGATTGTAACTTCGAATTTGCTGTTGCAACAACAATTGATGGAAGATAGTATCGCACCACTTATTTCTGAGTTGAAGATAAAGACGTCAGTCGTATCTATAAAGGGGCAACGACATTATATTGATTTATCTGCATTTAAACGTTCAGTTCAAAAGTATAAGGAAGAAAGAAGTGCCAGAAATAGTCTTTCAATCATGGGGTTAATCGTCTGGATTACCCAGACGAAGACAGGAGATTTATCGGAATGTAACCAAGTCCTCCATCAAGCATCGTTGTGGAAAAACATTTCGGTGAAAGAAGCAGAGAAAGAAGGAAGTCTATATTGGAACAAGGCGGTCACTTATGTACAACAGAGTCCTGTTGTGGTAACGAATCATGCCTTCCTTATCCAGTATGCCTCAACGATTGCTCATCGTATTAAACCTGCTGTTCTTCTCGATGAAGTGCAACAATTTGAGCATGCACTAGAACAATTTGGCACGATTACCGTTAATTTCTCTCCTCTATTTGAAGTGCAACAATTGTGGTCTGATCATCACTTAAATGCGATGTTTCATTTCTCGAAAGAAGAGGAACATCTTTCTCGTACTATGAATCGTAAGTTATTAGAAATCTGTGATTTATATGAAACGTGGTTTGAAGAATTGAAGAGCACTCAACAACTGTCAACTTCTTTTGTATTTACAGCTACAGAGTGGAAAGATTCTATTCACTGTGAAATGGTGAAGGCGATGCAAAAAGCTCTGTCTGGCGTGATGAATCTATTACAAGCCAATGCAGATAAGACAAGTTTATACGAAGAGAGTACACATTTATTGCAAGAGTTAATAGAATCTATTGCGCAATTCCAAAAGGATGGGAATGATTATTTTGTCATTGAAGAAAAAGAGCAATATGGACAAAATACCCTCGAACTATTAAGAGTTAGACCGGTCATTGAAGTCTTCAATCAATTTAAAGAGAAAATCAGACAACTGATTGGGATTTCTGCAACGATACCAACGTTTACGCCATTATTCCATGAGTTAGAAGCAAAAGAGAAGCTTACGGTGATTAATACTGAAAAGAATCATAGTAATCATCATATTTTCATTCCAAATGATTTAGTGGCCGTGAATTCTTCTTCAAGTCAACAATATCACGCACAAATTGCAAGATGCATTGAACAGATATATGAGCGCAAGGGTGGAAGAATGCTTGTATTAATGCATTCAGTAGAAGCGCTCTTAGCAGTAGAGAGCTTGTTAGAAGGATTTTGTTACGCTCATCAGATTGATTTGCTTGCTCAAAAAGGTCCTCAGATGGGACGAAGAATTCAACGTCGTTTCCAAGAACGAAATGAAGCGATTTTACTTGGTGTTTATAGTTTCTGGGAAGGATTTGATAGTGGTGGACAATCGATTGATTCCCTCGTGATTACAAAATTGCCGTTCCCAAATCCGGTATCCACAGCGCAACAAATTATTCAACTTGAAATGAAGGAACAAGAGCGTTCTTATTTTGGACATTATGCGATGAAGATGATGCTGCTTCAACTCTATCAGGGACTAGGACGTTTTAGTAGACCTCATCAAAAAAATGCCGAGATTTGGCTATTAGATGTTCGGGCTACAATTAGTAAATATGCACTGAAAGTGAAGAGCGTTTTTCCAGAAAATGCCGTGGTCATTGAGAAACCATTTAAGAAGTGTTTGAACGTTACAAAGAATATAAATTCGTAGCGTTCTTTTATGGTGGATGGTGGTATTTTTGCTTTAAATAGCGTATAATACCATTATCTATGAAAATTAGAGTAGAGGAGAGAAATTGATGAAACGCAGAACAATGTTTATTCTTTTACTCACTTTATTTCTATTATTTTTAGCTGCTGCAAGTATCTTTTTAGTAAGTGTGGATCCAAAGATTAAAAAACGTAACGAAGCACTTACGATGATGGCACCAACCGTAGAATTTTCAAAAGTAACGAAGTTTTACTTGTACAATACGGATGCGTCTTATTACACCGTTATGGGTGAAGATAAAGACGGAAATGCCATCTACGCAATCATTCCTGAAGAAGGTGGAGATGTCACAATTCTTCAGCAATCAGCAGTGGTCAATGAGCAAGAAGCTCGTTCTATTACATTACAAGATAAACCAGATGTTGAAGTGCTTGAAGCAAGACTTGGCCTTTTAAATGGGGAACCTGTATGGGAAGTCAATTATCGTATGAGTAATCAACGTATTGGTTATTACTATATTTCAGCGAAAAATGGTAAATGGATTAAAGATATTGAGAATATATAGAAATTGGTGATTTATGGTAAAAATTTCAGATAGAGTATCGAAAATTTTGCCTTCAGGAACTCTAGAGATGACACAAAAAGCTAGAGAACTAAAAGCTCAGGGAAGAAAGATCATTAGTTTGTCGATTGGTGAACCTGATTTTAATACACCTGAAGTGATTACAGAGGCAGCCATTGATGCTTTAAGAAAACACGAAACCGATCATTATACACCAGCTTTGGGAATAGATAAGTTAAGACAGGCGATTTGTGATTTTCATAAACGTAAAGATGGAATTGATTTGCAAAAGGAGCAAGTTGCGACTTTTGCGGGTGCTAAATTTGCGCTGTATTCAGTCTTTATGACTTTAGTAGATCCAGGAGACGAGGTTTTAATTCCAATTCCTTACTGGGTGAGTTATGCCGAACAAATTCAATTAGCGGATGGCGTTCCAGTGTATATTGAAACTAGAGAAAAAAATTCGTTTAAACTAACTGTGGATTTACTAAACGAATATGTAACGGATAAGACAAAACTCTTGGTACTCAATGCGCCTTCGAATCCTTCTGGGCTCTTGTATACAAAAGAAGAGTTACTAGCGATTGGAAATTGGGCATTAGAACATAATGTGTTTGTCGTATCCGATGAAATTTATTATGAATTAGTCTATGATGCGCCATCGATTAGTATGGCAAGTTTATCCGAAGAGATTTTTAATAATACGTTAGTGATTAATGGATTATCAAAATCGGTTGCGATGACTGGATGGAGACTTGGATATGTATTTGGTCCAAAACGAATTATCCGTGCATTGAACGATTTAACAAGCCATACAACGAGCAATCCTGCTGCAGTTGTACAGTATGCAGCGATTCGTGCTTTTGACGAAGATGTTGAAGCTAGAAAAAAAGAAATACGCGACCAGTTCCAAAGAAGAATCGACGTATTTCATGGATTATTAAACGATATTCAAGGAATTAAATGTGAGAAGCCTAAAGGAGCATTCTACTTATTCGCGAACGTGAAAGTAGCCATGCATATCGTAGGTGTTGCTTCTTCAGAAGAGTTTGCGCTAAAGCTACTCGAAGAAGCAGGGGTTGCAACAGTATCCGGAGAGAACTTTGGATGCAACGGTTTCCTAAGACTCAGCTGTGCTAGTAGCGAAGAGGAATTAAGAGAAGCCGCTAAACGAATCAAGGAATTTATTGAATCATATAAGTAAAGGAAGAGTGATATTTTGAAAACTATAACAATGAATCAAGCAAAAGATTACGTTGGACAAACCGTTACCATTGGTGCTTGGGTAACTAACAAACGTTCTAGCGGTAAAATCGCGTTCTTACAATTACGTGATGGAAAAGCTTATTTCCAAGGGATTGTAGTAAAAGCGGACGTAAGTGAAGAAACGTTTGAATTAGCAAAAGGATTAACTCAAGAAAGTTCTGTATTTGTAACAGGTGTTGTTCAAGAAGACACTCGTTCAAAATTAGGCTATGAGTTATTAGTAAAAGATATCGAATTAATCGGGGAGAGTCATGAATATCCAATCACTCCAAAAGAGCATGGTACTGACTTCTTAATGGACCACCGTCATTTATGGTTACGTTCAACAAAACAACATGCCATTATGGAAATTCGTAATGCGATTATTTATGCATCATACGAGTTCTTTGATAGAAATGGATTCATTAAATTCGATAGCCCAATTCTTTCAGGAAATGCGGCAGAAGATTCAACTGAATTATTCGAAACAGATTACTTCGGAGACCCAGCATACTTAACACAATCTGGTCAATTATACTTGGAAGCTGGTGCAATGGCATTTGGTCGTGTATTCGACTTTGGGCCTGTATTCCGTGCAGAAAAATCTAAAACGCGTCGTCACTTAACTGAGTTCTGGATGATGGATGCTGAGTATTTATACTTAACACATGACGAGTCATTAGACTTACAAGAAGCATACGTTAAAGCGTTAATTCAAGGCGTTTTAGACCGCGCACCACATGCGTTAGAAACACTTGAACGTGATACTGAATTATTGAAGAAATACATTAGCGAACCGTTCAAACGTATCACATATGATGAAGCAATTGACTTATTACAAGCGCATGAAAACGATGAAGATACTGACTACGAACACTTAGAACATGGTGATGACTTCGGTTCACCACACGAAACTTGGATTTCAAACCACTTTGGAGTGCCAACATTCGTAATCAACTATCCAACTGAAATTAAAGCTTTCTACATGAAACCAGTTCCTGGAAATGAAAGTCGTGTACTTTGTGCAGACTTACTTGCTCCAGAAGGATACGGAGAAGTTATCGGGGGTAGTGAGCGTGAAACGGACTACGATAAATTATTAGAGAAAATTAAATCAAATGGATTAAATCCAGATGACTATGCATTCTACTTAGATTTACGTAAATATGGTTCAGTTCCTCACTCAGGATTCGGTCTTGGGTTAGAACGTCTAGTAACGTTTATTGCAGGTACGAAACATATTCGTGAAGCAATTCCGTTCCCACGTTTATTAAACCGTATTTACCCATAATAAAAAGAATATGAAAGAGCCGCTGACATGAGTCGTTGGCTCTTTTTTAAAAGAGGGAGGTCAAAAAATGGCATTAACATTCCAAGAACATTGGATTTATAGTGGTAGCACGTCTGTTCCAAATGCATTACTTCAAAATCACCGAAAATTGCAATTGACTGCAGATGAATGCTTATTAATTGCATGGTTAATGCAACGACATCCAGAAGAATCATTTGTGTTAAATATTCGAGAAACTTGCCAACAATTTGGAGTCGACGAAAGACAATTATTTAGCATTATTCAACATTTAATGGATCGACAAGTGTTAGAGATTAAACAGCGTGAAGCACAAGACGGGAAAAAAGTGGATTACTATAGCTTTAAACCGCTTCTTCGTCAACTAGAAGTGTTATTTAAGCAAAACTCTTTTAGTGTTGAAAAGATGTCGCAAAAAGATGTCAATGTGCTGTCGTTGATAGAACAAGAATTCAATCGCCAATTAAGCGGCTTTGAAATTGAGATGATTTCTGGATGGATTCATAACGACAAGTATCCACAGGAATTAATCGTGGCAGCTTTAAAAGAAGCCGTCTTAAATCAAGCGCATAATGTGAAATATATTGACCGTATTTTACTGGCGTGGAAGAACAAAGGGATTCAATCTGCGCAACAATTAGCAGCGTCTGAAACTCGCACAAAGAATTCACAAGTAGATGTAAAACCAAATGAAACTGCTAGTCAATCAGTTCCATTAGTGAATTGGGTGAAGAGATAAGATGTTATCAAAAGCAAAAACATTACAAGCAGTTCTTGAAATGCAAAAACTATTTCCAGATGCTCATTGCGAACTGGATCACGAGACGCCGTTTCAATTGCTGATTGCAACCATTCTCAGCGCGCAAGCAACCGATAAAGGTGTGAATAAAGTCACTCCAAAATTGTTTGCGATTTATCCAAATGCGCATGCCTTAGCGAATAGTGAAGAAGAAGTGGTGATTGAGTGTATTCAATCCTTAGGTCTTTACAGAAATAAGGCAAAGAATATTCGTCTGTGCGCACAGCAATTGGTTGAACGATTTAACGGAGAGGTCCCACGAACAAGAGAAGAGTTGGTGCAACTAGCAGGAGTTGGACGAAAGACAGCGAATGTCGTGTTAAGCGTCGCGTTTGGATTGCCTGCATTTGCAGTAGATACACACGTAGAACGTATTTCTAAACGACTCCAAATAGTTAAGCAATCAGCATCAGTTCTAGAAGTAGAGGAGACACTTTGTAAAAAGTTACCAAAAGACTTATGGGGGAAAGCCCATCATTGGATGATCTTCTTTGGAAGATATCACTGTACTGCTAGAAAACCGAAATGTGCAAATTGCCCTTTACTCGATATTTGCGCATATGGGCAAAAAGAAGTATAAACAAAAATGGTTGGACAATTGTCCAACCATTTTTTTGATTTAAATTGCGATAAAGAATCCATATAAAACAGACATTACAACTAAATACCAATGGAGGTATGTAATTAAACGATTCACTGTGTACTGTTTTCTAAAGTGGATTTGGTAAAGAATCGGAATTAATAATGATAATGAGAATAAAATGATTCCCAAAATGTTGAAATGATTCAAATACCATAAGTAGTAAACCACTGTTCCTACTAGCCATGACAGACTGACAAATACATTAAAGATAGCAGCTGCTGCGCCGAAATGTCTTTTGCCTTCTTTTCGCTCTGTTAGTTTTGTTTTGATATGAGACACATACAGTCCAAATAAAACATATTGGAAGAGTTGAGCGCTAATAGCAGAAGTTACATTGCCACTGAGTACATATACTGTAACGAAATTTGCGATATAGTATTTAGCAATCCCATTTAGTAGCAGGTGATAAATATATGAAACTTCATTAACTTTCACTTCAAACAGATTCGTATGATTAAATAACACAATGGCAAAGAGTAGTAGAACCACTCTAATAACGACTGTTTGGTAGAAATAGAAGAGAATTGCAAAGAGAATAATATTCGTTAATGCAATGACTGGCCATTTCTTTTTTTCTGGATGAAGTGCTAGTTTGCGATATGAATTTTCTTGTAAGTAAACAGCTACAAAAAATAAAAATAATACGAAAAAATGCAATAATTGAAATTGCTGTTGTCTTAATGCAAGAATCAATCCGATAAAGCAATAACCAAGCGGTGCTAAAACAAAGCTCAACCACGGGGTAGTTGCTTGGTGAAGAATGCTTTCGATTGATATCGTCTGCGATTCATTATTCATAATAATACCTCATTCTTAAGTATAGCTTAATGATAGGTAATAATGGAGTTCTTGTCAAGGTTGGGCGTTGTTTAAGGGCTTTTAGGATGGAAATGATTGTGTATTTTTTAATTAGTTTAAAGGAAACAAACCACTAAAACGCTTTATTTTTCAAGACTTCTGAGCATTTTGGGAAAGATTCTTTGAAAAAAAGATGAAAAAAAACGCGGTGAATTTCACCTTTAAGGTATTAATTAGGAATTAAATGTGATAAAATGAACGGGAGAGGTAATTTTTACCATCAATTTAATAAGAAAAGAGGAAAGCACGATGAACAAAAACGGGAAAAAATTGGGGATTTTTTCGTTCTTACTATTTTTATTAACAGCACTTTTTACATTAGCTTCTCAGAATGCATCTGCTGAAGAAACTAAACCTGCAGTTTCGGTAACTGGTAAATTTGCAGATACCATTACGATTGTTAATGTAACAAATAACGAAGGTGGAGATTTAAATTGGGATTTAGCACAATGGGCTACCTTCCGTATTAATGCAACATATGATTTAGCAGGTAAAAATGTTAAAGCTGGTGACCAAACAACGATTACTGTGCCAGACGCATTAGTTATTACATCTAGTAGTTTTGAGATTCGCGATATTAACACAAATGAAATTATCGCTCATGCTACTGTAGATGCTGAAAACAAAAAATTAACATTAACTTATACAGACTATGTGGAAAAACATTCTGATACTAATGGTTCGTTCTTCTTCTATGCACGTATTGACTTTAAGAAACATCCACAACAAGGTGAAATTCCTGTTGTTGTGACAGTCAATGGTGTAACAAAAGTTGCTGGTAAAGTAACCTTTAAAGGAATTGGTGATGGGGACCCAAGAACTTTAACAAAAACAAGCTGGGTAAACAATACGGACTATAAGACAGTTTCTTATACAATTTCAATTAACCGTAACCGTCAAAATATTAAAGAAGTAACATTGGAAGATCATTTGAAATTTACAAATGCTAGCTATGTAAAAGATTCTATTAGAATTATCAAAGGTAAGTTTGCATTTGTAGATGGAGAGTGGCAATTCTCTGATCGTGTCGACGTTACGGACCAACATAAAATTACAATCGCTGATGATGGACAATCTTTCATGATTGAATTAGGTGATATTACAGAAGCGGATCAATACCGTATTGCGTATGACGTTCATTTAAATTATCAACCAGTAGATGGTGAATTATTAAATAATGACGCTACATTAAAAGGTAAAGGTGTTGTTATTAAAGAAATTACGAATGCTGCTGCAGTACAAATTGCAGGTGGTGCTGGTATCGGTTATGTATTTACAATCAACATTCATAAAGTAGATGATGCTAACCAACCGATTAAAGGCGCTAAATTTAAAGTAGTACGTGAAGCAAACAATCAAGTAATTGGTGAATACGAAACTGATGAAAATGGTAATATTACTGTTAACGCGTTGTTAAAAGATAAATATATCTTGACAGAAACAGAAGCTCCTGCAGGATTCGTTATTAAAGATGCTGACACTGTTGTTAATGTTGAAGACTTTGGAACTGATCAAGCTGTAACAAAAACAATTGTGAATCCAAAAGAAGAAACTACAACTACTACAACTACAACAACAACGACTACTACAACGTCAACAACAACAACGGAAGCTCCGACAACAGT
>JABZYV010000011.1:0-43002 GCA_015264955.1 Streptococcus sp.
GGGTAGCGAAGTGGCTAAACGCGGCGGACTGTAAATCCGCTCCTTCGGGTTCGGCAGTTCGAATCTGCCCCCCTCCATTATTTGGAATTGAATTTTCAAAAACTATATAGGGGTATAGTTTAAAGGTAGAACAGCGGTCTCCAAAACCGTTAGTGTGGGTTCGATTCCTGCTACCCCTGTTTTAAATAATATTATGGCGACCGTGGCGAAGTGGTTAACGCATCGGTTTGTGGCACCGACATTCGGGGGTTCGATTCCCCTCGGTCGCCTATCTTGGGGTATAGCCAAGCGGTAAGGCAACGGACTTTGACTCCGTCATTCGTTGGTTCGAATCCAGCTACCCCAGTTTTTTTATATTTTGGTGGCGGTATAGCCAAGTGGTAAGGCAGAGGTCTGCAAAACCTTCATCACCGGTTCAAATCCGGTTACCGCCTTCCTGATATGCCGGCGTGGCGGAATTGGCAGACGCGCTGGACTCAAAATCCAGTGCCCGCGAGGGCGTGCCGGTTCGACCCCGGCCGCCGGTATATACGTAAAGACAAGGCTTTTAAGGCCTTGTCTTTTTTTATTTTTAGATTATTGAAAACAAAAAGTTACTAAAAATTTCTATAATAATCATTTTTAGTGCATTCATGTTTAGTAAGATAAATGAACCAACTTTAAAAACATACAGGAGGATATTATGTTCTCGACAATACAAAATACAGCTATCTCTATTCTTGTTTATTTTTTAGTAGTCTTCTTGTCATATGGGCTATCTCACTTACTAAAAAAACGGTGTAAGTCAGAAGAATATTTAAAAATAACAAGAGATGTCTTTAAAACCATTTTCTTTTTAGCTCTTCTTGTATATTTTCAAATAAGCACTGCTATTTCTTTTGCGATTAATGTTCCACTTCTAGTTATATATGGAGTAATAGTGATCGTTTTTCTTTTCGTATTTACTAAAAAAGAAAGTAATGAATTTGCTTTACATACAAAAGTATCTGCTATCCTATTGACGCCGATTATTGAGGAAATAATTTGTAGAGAGATTGCTTATAATGCTGAAAATATCGTCTTTTCATTTATACTTGGAACAGTTGTTTTTATCGTCTTTCATTTTGCCTTTGATGTTAAAAGTATTGTTTATTTTTTCTGTATAGCTTTTCTTCTATTTGGATTAAGGATGCAATCAGGTTCCGTTTTGAATTCGATGTTACTACATTCGATGATTAATTTCATAATAATCTATAGAAAGTAAGGAAGTTCAACTAAGTGAGCTTCCTTTTTTTATATGCTATTAGTGACACTACAGCGTGTATCGTTTATAATGGAAAGGATAATAGAAATAATTTTGTTTATTTCAAATTTAAGGAGGTAAGTATGCGAATCGGTATATTTACAGATACGTACTTTCCACAAGTGAGTGGAGTTGCGACTTCAATACGTGTATTAAAAGAGGATTTAGAAAGACAAGGTCATAAGGTAATTATTTTTACAACAACGGATCCAAAGGTAACGGAACCGGAAGAGAATATTGTTCGATTAGGTAGTATTCCGTTCTTTGCGTTCAAGGATCGTCGTGTGGCGATTCAAGGGCTAGGGAAAGCTTACCGAATTGCGAAAGAAAATGAATTGGATATCATTCATACTCAGACGGAGTTTAGTCTTGGGTTGGCAGGTAAATTAATTGCTGCGATGTTGAAGATTCCTACGATTCATACGTACCATACAATGTATGAAAAATATTTACACTATATTGCCAAAGGAAAAGTGTTACGTCCAAGTCACGTGGCGTATATCTCGAAGGCATTTTGTAATCAAACAAGTGGAGTGGTTGCTCCAAGTCAAATGACAAAAGATAAGCTGATTGAATATGGAGTGCTTCAGGAAGTTCGAGTGATTCCAACGGGAGTCGTTGTTCCTCCACAAGAACCAGAAGTTGCTAATGCTTTAAGAAGTGAACTTGGCTATTCAGATGGTGAAGTGGTGCTACTATCTCTTAGTCGTTTGTCACAAGAAAAAAATATTGCGGCAGTGATTGCCGCATTACCAGCTATCGTATCAAGTAAGCCAAATGTGCGCTTATGTATTGCAGGTGGCGGACCTGAAAGAGAAAAACTGGAAGCACAAGTGGCAGAACTCGGCATGACCGATTTTGTTCAATTTGTGGGCGAAATCAAAAATGAAATGGTTTATAAGTACTATCAAATGGCGGACCTTTATGTGAATGCATCTGAATCTGAGAGCCAAGGATTAACTTACCTGGAGGCACTTGTTAACCGCGTTCCAGTCATTGCTAAGAAGAACGATTACTTAAGCAGTCTTATTACAGCAGATGCTTTAGGAATGTTATTTGAAACAGATGCGGATATTGCGGATTGTGTCATAGGCTATATTGAAAACCAATTAGGCAATGAAGCAGAAGTATCAGCGTTGCAAGATCAGTTATTAGCTGAAATTTCTTCTGAAACATTTGGCGAAAGAATTGTAGATTTCTATGAGGCTGCAATTAACGGCTATCAATGGAATCAAGAACATTCGCATAATATTATGAACCTCATGAAATTTTTACGTTTATCGACGAACGAGTTAAAGGATGAAGAAAATGAAAATTAATACCGTTGGATTTATCGGGACAGGCGTGATGGGGAAATCCATGATTCGTCATTTACTAAAAAAATATAATGTCGTAGTGTACAACCGCACAAAGGAAAGAGCGTTAGACCTTCTAGAAGAAGGAGCAACTTGGGCCGATACGCCTACAGAAGTTGCTAATCTTGCAGATGTGGTGTTAACCATCGTTGGTTATCCAAAAGATGTGGAAGAAGTTTACTTTGGTGACCAAGGGATCTGCAAGTCTACTAAAGAACATCTTGTAGTGGTGGATCTTACCACAAGTACACCAACACTTGCAAAACGCATCGCCGAAGAAGCTGCAGCACGCTCTTGGGAAGCGCTAGACGCACCTGTATCAGGTGGGGACCTTGGTGCTAAAAACGGAACGCTTTCTACGATGGTTGGTGGTACAGAAGAAACATTAGAAAAAGTATATCCAGTATTAGATTGCTTCTCTAAGACGATTGCACTTCAAGGGTCTGCGGGTGCTGGTCAACATACGAAAATGGCCAACCAAATTATGATTGCAGGAACGATGACAGGATTAACAGAGATGCTCGTTTATGCAAAAGCAGCAGGCCTAGACATGGATAAGGTACTACAAACAGTGGGTGCAGGAAGTGCGGCTAACTGGTCGCTTTCGAATTACGGACCTCGTATTTTAAAAGAAGATTATTCACCAGGTTTCTTCGCAAAACATTTCCTAAAAGACTTAGGAATTGCACTGGATGAAGCAGAAAGAATGCGTCTGTTTTTACCAGCAACATTACAAGCGAAAAAACTCTATGAAACACTTTGTGATGATGGTTTTGCAGACGATGGAACTCAAGCTTTAATCAAATTATATTGGAACCTACCAAATGAATAAAAAACTCTTAAATAGAGTGGTTATTCTTACTATCAGAGATAGGTTTTATGGTAGAATAATGAAAGAAAGTTTGAAAGGGGTAGTAATTATATGAAACCTTCACAATTGGTGGCAATTGTCCAACGTTTACAAACAATGGCGGCACAAGATTCAGATATCGAGGTGCGTCGCTTCGAAAAAGATGGCGTTGAAAAAGCTATCGTTACTTTTAATCAAGAAACAAGTAGTTTTGAATTAGTAGATGTAGAAACAAATCAAACATTCCAATTTGATGATATTGATTTAGTGACAATTGAAATTTTTGAAATGTTACAAGATTAAAATAATAACTGTGAGTAAAGCCACGGCGCAGAGTGTCTGTGCTGTGGCTTTTCAATATATTAGATGAGGATTGAAATAAATGAAAATTGCGTTATTAGGATTTGGAACAGTCGGTAGTGGTGTATACAATATTTTAAAGAAAAATGCATCAAAATTAGAACGCGTTCTTCCAGAAGAAATTGAAATTAAGACAGCGTTAGTAAGAGACCCAGAATTGATGGAACAAACAGATGTTGTATTTACAAACAATATTAACGACATCGTTCATGACCCTGAAATTGAATTAGTGGTTGAAGTGATGGGTGGTATTACAACGGCTTATGAATATGTGAGAGCTTGTTTACTCGCTAAAAAATCTGTTGTTACAGCCAATAAAAATCTGATTGCCGTTCACGGAGTGGAATTAACAACGCTAGCTAAACTTGAAGATGTGTACTTATACTATGAAGCAAGTGTCGGTGGTGGAATTCCTGTTCTTCGTCCGATGGTGCAACACTTTGAAACAAACGATGTGGAATCGATTGTTGGTATCGTCAACGGAACAACAAACTTCATTTTAAGCTCTATGGAAAAAGAAGGACTCAGCTACGAAGCAGCACTTAAGATTGCTCAAGAAAAAGGGTTTGCAGAAGCTGATCCAACGAGCGATGTGGAAGGTCACGATGCAGCTTATAAATTAATGATTTTAACACGTTTAGCATTTGGCGTGAATGTGACATTTGATGAAGTAGCTAAAACAGGAATTTCTGGAGTCACAACATCTCATATGAAGATGGCTTCTGAAAATGTATATGCGATTAAACTGCTAGCGAAAGCACTTAGCGATGGTGAAAAAGTTTCGCTTGAAGTAGCACCTACTTTTGTACCAGCAAATCATTTATTAGCGCAAGTACATTACGAAAACAATGCGATTTCTGTAAAAGGAAATGCAGTCGATGAAGTTCTATTTTACGGAAAAGGAGCAGGCTCACTTCCAACAGCAACAAGTGTCTTAGCAGACGTGGTTGAAGTAGTTCGCCGCAAAGGAAATGGTAGTGCGGTTGAAACATTTGGTCGTGTAGACAGCCCATTAGTGGAATTTAGTCCAGAGGCTGCGACGAGTTCTTATTTCGTCTATGGAAAAGGAAACTTGGAAGTTGCACCACTAGGCGGAGAAGTTGTATCTAACAACCAAGAAGAATTCGGAGTTCGCTATACAGCTTTAACTGCAAGTGAGTTAGTCAAAGTGAAAGAAGCATTTTCTGACATGAAAGAAGTTGCTATTTATCCAATCTTGGAGGAAGCATAATGGCATTAACAATTAAAGTTCCAGCAACTTCAGCCAATATCGGACTTGGATTCGATTCGCTTGGGATTGCAGTGAATTTATATTTAACACTTCACGTAGGAGAACCTTCTAGCGAATGGGTGATTTCACATCCGTTTGGAGAAGAAATTCCTACAAATGAAGAAAACTTAATTATCGAAACGGCTTTAAAAGTTTGCTCAACATTAGCACCGCATAAACTCGTATGCGAAAGTGAGATTCCTTTAACAAGAGGGCTTGGCAGTAGTTCGAGCGCGATTGTTGCCGGAATCGAATTAGCTAATGTATTAGGCAACTTGCAGTTAACAAACGACGAAAAAGTAAAATGGGCAACTCTTTTTGAAGGGCATCCTGACAATGTTGCACCAGCAATCTTAGGAGGCGTCGTTGTGGCAACTTATGATCACCACACGCAAGAAGTGTTGACGGTTCATAAAAATGTGGAAGCTCCGATTGCAATGGTCGCTGTGATTCCAAACGTTCAATTATCAACGAAGAAGAGTCGTGGCGTACTACCAAGTTCGCTAGCTTATGGTGAGGCAGTGGAAGCAAGTAGCCGCAGTAATGTCTTAGTGGCAGGATTAATGGTCGAAGATTGGAAAGTCATCTCTTCGATTGTTGAAAAAGACTTATTCCATGAAACGTATCGTTCAACGCTTGTTCCTTGGATGGAAGAGGTTCGTACGATTACCAAAAATGAAGGCCTTGATACATGCGGAACTTACTTAAGTGGAGCAGGCCCAACGGTGATGACATTTGTTCATAAAGAACAAGTCGATCGTTTTGTACAAACATTAGAAAAGTATTTAGAAACAACGCTGAAAGATTGCGCGATTCGTGTGCTCGAAATTGATGCACAAGGCGTTTACGTAAAGTAGAAGGAGAACTATGGCACTATTCAAACCAACGTGGTTTAAAAAGACCTTTCAAGAGATTACCGTTCCTTTCTTACAAGAGAATGGAATCGAAGTTGTCTTAACCGATTTAGATAATACGCTAATTGGCTGGGACGAAAAAGAAATCGATGAAAACATACTTGCCTGGGTACATTCATTAAAAGAAGCAGGCATCAAGATTGTTCTTGTATCGAATAATAATGAACATCGTATCAAAGATGCAGCAGCTCAGTTGGACGTTCCATATGTGTATCCTGGCTTGAAGCCACTGCACAAGGGGTTCAAAGCGGCACAACAATTACTGGATTTTGATAAATCAAAAACGGTCATGGTGGGTGACCAACTATTAACAGATATTCTAGGCGCAAATACATTTGGAGTTAGAACCATTATCGTAAAACCTAGAAAAGAAAGCGATGCATGGAAAACAAGAATTAATCGTTTCTTTGAAAAAGGAATTTTTGTAGTAACACAAGGTGCGTCTTATCATAAGAAATGGGAGGAGGATTAATCATGGAACAGCATGTATGTATTGGATGTGGAGCAATTATCCAAACGGAAGATCCAAAAGGAACGGGGTACACACCGCAAAGTGCATTAAATAAAATGCTGGAAAGTGAAGGCCCTCTCTATTGCCAACGTTGTTTTAGACTCCGCAATTATAATGAGTTGCAACCGGCATCTCTAACAGACGATGATTTCTTAAAGATGTTAAGTAGTATCGCGGATGAAGATGCGCTAGTTGTGTTTGTAGTAGACTTATTCGATTTATATGGAAGTATGATTTCCGGATTGAAACGTTTTGTGGGCGATAACCCGATTTTATTCGTAGCTAACAAGGTGGATTTATATCCAAAATCGGTGAAACGTAATCGTCTGAAAGCGTGGATTGAACGTCATGCAAAAGAGTACGGCATTAAACCAGTCGACACCCTTCTTGTGAGTGGCCATAAACGGATTCAAATTGACGAATTGCTAGAGAAGATTAACGAGTACCGTAAAGGGAAAGATGCGTATGTCGTAGGGGTCACAAACGTAGGAAAATCAACGCTCATTAATAAGTTGATTCAAAGTATTGGTGAAACAGGTGAAGTGATTACGACGTCTCAATATCCAGGAACAACTCTTGGACAAATCGATATTCCATTTGATGAACATTCTTCATTAGTGGATACACCAGGGATTATTCACCATCACCAAATTACACACTACTTAGCGGAAAAAGAAATGAAGAAAGTCTTGCCGCAAAAAGAGTTACAACCGAAGACTTTCCAATTAAATAGCGAGCAAACAATTTTTATCGGTGGCTTGATTCGTGTCGATTACGAACAAGGAGAACGGAATTCATTTACCTTCTACACACCGCAAACAATCGACTTGCATCGCACGAAGTTGGAAAAGGCGACAGAGTTTTACGAAAAACATGCAGGAACACTTCTAACGCCACCAACAGGAGACAATATGAAATTGTATCCAAAATTAGTGAAGAAGACATTTACGATTAAAGAAAAAACGGACTTAGTGATTGCAGGACTTGGTTGGGTAACGATTCAAAAACCAGGTACGGTATCTGTATGGAGTCCTAAAGAAGTTGACGTGATTCAACGTCAATCGATTATTTAAAGAAAGGAGAGCTTTCATGGAATTAAAAGGGAAAGAAAGACAGTTCTTCAAAAAAGAAGCACACTCGTTGAAGCCAATCTTCCAAATCGGGAAAGGCGGACTTAGCGAAGAGATGATTCATCAAATTCAAAACGCTGTTGAGAAACGCGAATTGATTAAAGTGACTTTATTACAAAACACATTAGAGGAACCACAAGAAGCTGCCGAGACGATTGCCGAGGCAACTGGAAGTACGATCATTCAAGTGATTGGGCATACAATTGTGTTATATAAAGAAGCACGAAATCCAAAACATAGAGATCTTTCAGTACGATTTGCAGAATTCAAAAAAAGAGGTCGATAGACGATGGTTGCTGAACTCAATATTTTTTCTGAGACATTAAATAAAACTGAAAAATTTGGTAACGAGCTACCGGTAGAACGTGTGGGGCTTATCGGTGGTAGTTTTAATCCGCCGCATATTGCGCATTTAATTATGGCTGAACAAGCACGTGTGCAATTAGGATTAGATAAGGTTTACTTTTTACCGAGCCATATTCCGCCGCATGTGGATGAGAAAAAGACCATTGATGCGAGTACTCGTGTGAAGATGACACGTCTTGCGATTCAAGATAATATTTATTTTGATATCGAGACGATTGAACTCGAGCGTGATGAGAAGAGTTATACGTATGATACGATTCAGCTCTTAAAGAGACGAAATCCAAATACGGAATATTACTTTATCATTGGTGGAGACATGGTGGATTATTTACCGACGTGGCACCGTGTAGATGAATTAGTTCATGAGGTGCAATTTGTCGGAGTTGAACGTCCAGGCTATGAAAAAGAAACACCGTATCCAGTGTTATGGATTACTGCACCGAAAATGGATATTAGTTCGACACAAATCCGCAAAAATGTTCTATTCCAACAAAGTATTAAATATTTGGTACCAGAATTAGTGGAAGCCTATATCGCAGAAAAGGGGTTGTATTTAGAATGAGCGAAGTACAAAGCTTTGAACCTTATACAACAATGACAAGAGAAGAGTTGTTGTCTCATGTCCAGTCAAATATGAGTGACAAGAGATATCAACACTGCCTGCGTGTCGAACGAAAAATATTAGAATTAGCAAAACTTTACGGCGTCGATGAAAAAGCAGCTGCATTTGTGGGATTAGCGCATGATTATGCCAAAGAAATCCCAGTGGAAGAGCAGCAAGCTCTCGCCAAAGAAATCGGACTTCCTGAAATGTATCACCATGAAGGTTCTGAAATTTTACACGGACCGATTGGAGCGTATTTGATTTCAAACCTATGCGGAGTAAAAGACGAAGCGTTGTTAGATGCCATTCGTGAACATACGATTGGAGGGCTTCAAATGAGTCTTCTTTCAAAGTGTCTCTTTGTGGCAGATGCAATCGAAGACGGAAGAGATTATCCAGGTGTCGATGTTGCAAGAGAAATCGCAGCGAAGAATATCGATGATGCGGTCTTTTATTTATTGAAGCATACATTGGAATTTTTATTGGAAAAAGAAGTAACTATTTTTCCAAAAACAATAGAAGTTTATAATCATTATTTGAAACAAAGAAAAGGAGAATAGAATGGAACATACAAGTAAAAAATTATTACAAGTTGTTTTAGATGCTTGTGAAGACAAGTTAGCACAAGAAGTGGTAGCACTAGATGTAGCAAGCCTTACGCCAGTTGCTGAGTACTTTGTGATTACACACGGTAAAAACGAAAAGCAAGTACAAGCAATTGTCGATGCTGTAGAAGAAGCAGTTGAAAAAGAAGGCTTCGAAGTAAGAAGTATTGAAGGTAAAGATGGTGGCAAATGGATCTTAATGGACTTAAACGATGTGATTGTCCATGTATTCTATTATGCAGATCGCGAATTCTATAATTTAGAAAAATTATGGAGCGATGCACCAATCGTGAATATTGTGAGTGAAAACTAATGAACTATCAAAAATTTGCTCATGTATATGACCAAGTGATGGATCAACAACTCTACGAGGAATGGACGGACTATGCAGTTCGTTCTTTTTCGCATAGTGCCAAAAGACCGGTTCGAAAAGTGATGGAACTGGCTTGTGGGACAGGTGAAGTATCGATGCGTCTTGACGATAAAGGATACGAAGTCATTGGTGTTGATTTATCCAAGAATATGTTAGAAATCGCCGAAAAGAAAGCTCAAGGTAGATCTATCGAATGGCTTCAAGCGGATATGCGAGTGCTCGATGATGTGCCGACAACAGACGCCGTAACGCTGTTTTCAGATTCGCTTTGTTATTTAACGGACTTTGAGGATGTTGTTTCAGTGTTTGAAGCAGTGTACGACCATTTAGAAGAGGGTGGAATTTTTCTTTTTGATGTGCATTCGCTCTATCAAATGCAAGAAGTCTTTCCAGGATACCAATATCATTTCGTGGAAGACGATTTTGCATTTCTATGGCAAAGCTATGAATTAGACGAGCCAGGCAGTGTAGAACATGTCATTGATATGTATATTAAACAAGAAGACGGCAATCTGTACGAGCATTTCCAAGAAGTACATGAGGAACAAACTTTCCCAATTGAAATGTACGAAGCAGCGCTGGAGATGGTCGGATTCACAAATATCAAAGTGAAGGCTGACTTCGGGCAAAGCGAAGTACAAGAAACGAGTCCGCGTTGGTTCTTCCAAGCGGTGAAATGAGGCTTGTGTATGAAGGTATGTGGAGTAATCGCAGAATTTAATCCATTTCATCAAGGTCATGCTTATCTTTTAGAACAAGCACGAAAACAAACAGGGGCTGATGTTCTTGTTGTAGTGATGAGCGGCAACTGGGTGCAACGAGGCGAACCAGCCATCGAGCAGAAATGGAGCCGTGCAAAAGTCGCGCTTCAAAACGGAGCCGATGTTGTGATTGAGATGCCGATTGCGGTGAGCTGCCAAGCAACAGACCTTTTTGCAAGAGGCGCAGTAGAAATCTTGCGAAAGGTTGGGTGCGACTCTTTAGCATTTGGTTGCGAAAGTGGCGACGTGGCGTTTTTCGAAGAAGCTGTATCTCAGCGAAATGCTATTGAAAAAGAAATTAGCCGATTTGTAGAAGAGAACCGGTCATTAACTTTTGCAAGCCAATTAACGCAGCTTGCTGTGAAAGAGTTTGGAGAAGACAGTGCCCTGGTAGAAGCCTTGCAATCTCCAAATCAACAATTGGGATTAGCGTACGCCGTTGAAAATGCAAAGGGTGAACATCCAATGCAGATTGTTCCGATTACCCGAGTAGGAAGTGGACATTTGGATGATGCGTTAGACAAAACCGCTTTTGCCAGTGGAACAGCCTTACGAAAAGCGCTGAAAGGGAATCGTGATGAGAAAGTATTACGAGAACAACTTTCCTATGTACAGTTCGATGAAGAAGAGTACAAAAACGATTGGAGTTCTTATTGGCCACTCTTGAAGAGTATCGTTTTAAGAAGTACTGACGAAGAGTTAAGCACCATTTATCAAATGGAAGAAGGTATCGAAAATCGCTTGAAGGAAGCTGTTCGCGTTTCTTCGACGATTGAGGAGTGTCTCCAACATCTCAAAAACAAACGATGGAGTTGGGCAAGGTTGCAACGGCTTCTCGTTTATGTTTTACTTGGTGTAACCAAAGCGGAAATGGAAGACTATTGGAGCAGTCCAATTGAGCAAGGGACAGTTCTTGGTTTTACAGTAAAGGGCCAAGAATGGTTGAAGAATATGAGAGAAGTAGAGTCATTCCATTTAATTACCAATTACGCAGCGCATAAAGATGAACGCCAAGAAAGTTGGGATTTATTGTATGATTTTTGGAATCCATCCAAGCAAATTTCTGCAACGGTCTTTAAGCCTGTTCAAGTGAACAAAGAGGAAGGATTTTAATCTCTGTTTTTTCAAGCTTGTAAAGTAAAAAGCTTTGACAAACTTTCAATAAACTAGTATAATTCAGTATGTTGCTTTAGGGGTGAAAATTGTGAAAATATCAGTTAAACAACTTCAGGATTCTCAAGGGACTCCAAATTACTTTGATACAGAAATCAATGTGGAAGATGCATTAAAACGACGAGATGATTCGATTCTTGCTGTTTCGCCAGCACACATCAAAGGATTTCTTGTTTATCAAAACGAATCAGTTGTAGCGCAATTTACTTGCGATGTTGATATCACACTTCCTTCATCCAGGTCTTTAGAGCCAGTGGTAGTTCCACTCCACATTGATATTGTGGAAAGATATGTCCCATCCCATTACTCAGTTGATGAGAAAGAGCTAACAGAAATTGTGATGCCTCTTGATGGTGATTGGGTTGACTTAGAACCCGCTGTGGAAGATCATATTTTACTTTCAATTCCTTTACAAGTCTTATCGCAAGAGGAATTGAGTGAAGATAAAATGCCTTCTGGAAACGATTGGGAGGTTGTAACGCAAGAAGCTCTTGAAGAGCGACGCAAACAACAAAAAGAACAATCAATTGATCCAAGGTTAGCGTCTTTACAGTCTTTCTTCGAAAAGGATGAGACTGAGAAGTAAAAAGCATTATGTAAAGAAGATTGATTAGGAGGTGTACAAAAATGGCAGTACCAAAACGTAAAACATCAAAAGCGAGAAAAGCAAAACGTCGTACTCACTTCAAATTAGAAGTTCCAGGTTTGAGCGCATGCCCATCATGTGGAGCATTAAGAAAGAGCCATCACGTTTGTCCTGAGTGTGGTTCATACGACGGAAAAGAAGTTGTTTCTAAAGAAGCATAATCATAAACGTTACAAAACCTTAGACAGCTGTCTAAGGTTTTTTCTTTTTTAGTAAGAAGAGTTGTATCAAAAATGATACGTATCATTTTTGATACATTTAAAAATATTATGAGTTTTAAGAAATCTATTGTAAACTAGTAGTGATGGAGGTGAGTCAATGTTATTTTTTGAGATTGTACTATGGTTAGTGTTTATTTTAAGTTTTGTCGGCTTCACAGTCGTTTTTGGGAATCGAATCTTCTATAATGAGACTCGCTTCATAACTATTCGTGAAATTATGACGCCAATGATGTTATTGGTTTTACATACGACCAGTGTGAATGTATATGGATATTCATGGTTTAGTTTTGCCACACTCGGGTTCGCTGTGATCGGGTTGGCGTTACTCTATTTTAAATTAAAGACTGGGAAATTGGTTTTAAGACCGTTTATCCACCAATTATTTTCTATTTCATTTTTATACTTCGGATTACTCGTTATTCTTGTTCAGGTAGGTAGATTCTTTAAATAATCGCATTAAATCAATGATAGTAAGCTCTTTACGATTGAATCGTAAAGAGCTTTTTTTGTGCTTTGAAAACACAAATTGGGGGAGAAAAAACTTTTTTAACTTTTTTTGGTAAAAAAGTGGTGAAAAGTGGTGGGATGTGGTAAACTATGGTTACTAAAATTATTGGAATGGAGGAGTCTGCATGTTAATCGGTGAATATCAACATACTATTGATGCAAAAGGACGTATGATTGTGCCTGCTAAATTCCGTGAAGATTTAGGTTTCACCTTTATCGTGACACGCGGACTTGATGGCTGTTTATACGGTTATCCTCTCGAACAATGGGAGCTCATTCAACAGAAATTAAGAGACTTACCACAGTCGAAAAAAGATGCACGTGCCTTCACACGTTTTATGAACTCTGCTGCGATTGAAGTAGAATTCGACAAACAAGGTCGTGTAAACATCTCACAAACGTTACGTGCGTATGCGGGATTAGAAAAGAATTGCCGCGTTATCGGGAACAATGATCGCATTGAGATTTGGAATGAAGAACGTTGGCAAGAATATATTGCTGAAACTGAAGAGAATTTTGAAGAATTGGCCGAACATATGATTGATTTTGGCTTTTAGAAAGGGAAGGGACCATGTTTAAACATATCACTGTATTGCTACATGAAACGGTAGATGCATTATCCATTAAGCCAGACGGAATCTACGTAGACTGTACGCTTGGTGGTGCTGGACATAGTCAATACCTACTAAGCCAACTAACAACAGGTCATCTCTATTGCTTTGACCAAGATATGCAAGCTATTGATCACGCAAAGAATCGCCTTGCTAAAGAAGTCGAAGAAGGGAAAGTGACATTTATTCACGCGAACTTCCGTCAATTAAAGAAAGAACTTGGAAAACTAGGTGTTTCTAAAGTAGACGGAATTTTATATGACTTAGGAGTTTCTTCACCACAACTCGATCAGATTGAACGTGGGTTTAGTTACCATCAAAATGCAAAACTCGATATGCGTATGGACCAAAGTGCTCCGTTAACTGCAGAAGAGATTGTAAATGAATGGAGCTATGACGAATTAGTTCGTATCTTCTATCGATATGGAGAAGAGAAGTTCTCGAAACAAATCGCTCGTAATATTGAGCGTATCCGCGCACAACATCGCATTGAAACGACAGGTGAATTAGTGGATATTATTCGAGACAGTATTCCAGCTGCTGCAAGACGAAAAGGGGGACATCCTGCTAAAAGAATTTTCCAAGCGATTCGTATCGCTGTAAATGATGAATTAGCAGCGATTGAAGACTCACTTGAGCAAGCATTTGAAGTTGTTGGCGTGGGAGGCCGTATCAGTGTGATTTCATTTCATTCTCTGGAAGATCGCATTGTCAAAACAATGTTCAAACAGCAAAGTACAGTAGAAAAGGCACCGAAGAATTTGCCAATTCTACCAACGGAGGAAGAAAAAGCTCCGTTCCAATTGGTGAATAAAAAGCCAATTTTACCAAGCATTGAAGAAATTACAGAAAACTCTCGCTCACAAAGTGCGAAATTGAGAGTCATCGAAAGAGTAAAATAAAAGGATAATTTAGAAAGAAGGGAATTCTAGTGGCATTAGCAGAAAAATATGTAGATACAATGAATGTTGCCGTACCTACACAAAAGCCTCTAGTTCGTGGAGACCGCGAAGTAACATCGATTCCGCAAGAAAAACAAAAAGCAGATTTATTACGACTTTTAGCTGTTTCTGGTTTTGTTCTTGCAGCTTTAGCGGTTATCACAATTGTAGCGAGCATGATCGTGGCTAACAAAAACAGACAATTACAAGATATCGAATCACAAACAACATTAATTCAACGTGAAAACAACACATTGCTTCAGGCAACACAAGAATTGTCTCAGTACGACCGAGTTAATCGTATCGCTAACGAACAAGGCTTGAAGATGAACGAAGAAAATGTTAGGAATGTTGGACGATGAGAAATACGAAAAACAATAACATTGCGAGAAATAGGCATCAAGCGAGCCGGATTTTAATAGGACTCGCGGGTGTTTTATTTCTCATTTTTTCTGTACAGTTCTTTCAAATCATGGTTGTAGGGAATATCCATGGTGTGGATTTACGTGCAGAAATCAATGATAAAATCCATCAAAAACGCACGCTCGCTGCAAAACGGGGTACCATTTATGACGCTAGTGGGAGCCCTATTGCAGTAGATGCGACGAATTATTCATTATATGCAGTATTAACTTCGGAGTGGAGTAAGGATACAGATAACCCTGATTATGTAACAGATGTCAATAAGACTGCTGAGGCACTTTCAAAACACATTTCTTTATCTAAAGAAGAAATCTTAAAATTATTGAGTCAAAAAGATGTTTCTCAAGTAGAGTTTGGAAGTGCTGGTAAAAACTTATCAGTTCAAGTGAAGGAACAAATTGAAGCTGAAAAACTTCCTGGAATTAAGTTCTCAGAAAGTCCAGCTCGTTACTATCCAAATGGAATCTTTGCTTCTCATTTAATTGGTTATACAGACACGGTTGAAGAAACAGTCGATAACAAGACGTTAACAACATTAGTAGGGAAGACTGGTCTAGAAGGCCTTTATAATGAACAACTAACAGGGACTGCTGGTGAAGTTGAATATTCTGTAGATGGAAATGGATATGTGATTACTGATACAGAAAAAGTTACAAAACAACCAAAAGATGGGATGGGCTTAACATTAACCATCGATAAGAGATTACAAACGTACTTGGAATCTCTTGTTAGCGAAGCGGATAAAAAATACCAACCAGTCCAAATGACTGCGATGCTTGTTGAACCTAAAACAGGGAATATCGTTGCGGCAACACAACGCCCAACGTATAACTCAACAACAAAAGAGGGTATTGATGTTCAATGGAACAATTTATTGATGGATCAAGCTTTTGAACCTGGTTCAACGATGAAAGTGTTGGCGCTCGCTGCAGCGATTAATGAAGGGGTCTTTGATCCAAATGAAAAATACAAATCGGGTAGTATAAAAATTTATACCGATTTAGTTCGAGACTATAATAAAGTGGGTTGGGGAACCATTACATACTTAGAAGGGTTAGCCCATTCAAGTAACGTTGCGTTCGTTCACATCATCCAAAAAATTGGTGTCGAAAAATGGAAACAATATTTAGAAGCGTTTGGCTTTGGAAAATCAACAAATTCTGGTTTTGCTAATGAGGTTTCAGGGTCAAATCCATTTAACTCTTACTTACAACAATTATCAACTGGTTTTGGACAAGGGATTACGGTCACACCTTATCAAATGATGCAAGCTTTCACTGCCATTGCAAATGGTGGTCAAATGCAGAAGTTACGTTTGGTGGACCATTTAACAGATCCGGATACTGGAAAAGAAACACCAAACCCAACAATAGCTTTAGGAAAAGTCATCCCTCCTGAAACAGCGAAGAAGACTCTTCAATTCTTATATCAAGCAACTCGTATGAAAAACGGGACCGCTTATGATTTCAATATCGATGGAGAAGAAGTCGCAGCAAAAACAGGGACAGCCGAAATCATCAATCCAGAAACAGGTAAATACTACTCAAACGGAAATAACTATATTTTCTCTGTAGTAGGATTTGCGCCGTATGATGATCCAAAATATATCTTATATATCACGGTGAAACAACCGCGTGTAGCTGTAACTGGTAACCAAATTATTAAAGAAATTTTCAATCCATTAATGAAGAGAAGTTTAGAATACTCTAGACTCTCAGAGTAAAAGAAGGAGGAAGAACATGTTTGCGAAAGAACTAGCGGACTTGTTAGTCATTAAAGAAGTGGAAGGCTCGCTTGAGGGCGTCACTGTAGAAAAATTAGCACAAGATTCGCGCAAAGTTGTACCCAATACTATGTTTTTCTGTATCGAAGGTGTAACGGTAGATGGGCATCAATTTGCAGGAAAAGCAAAAGAGCTAGGAGCGAGCGTGTTCGTGGCTTCAAAATCTATCAAAGAACAAGTGGGAGATGCACCTGTGATTTATGTCAAAGACGTGACACGTGTGATGACACTCTTTGCAAATCATTTTTACGGGTATCCATCTGAATCATTAAATATGATTGGAGTTACAGGAACGAATGGGAAAACGACTGTAACGCATATGGTGGACTATTTATTAGAAGAATTAGGAAAACCAACCGCGCTGATTGGAACGATGTATCGTAAAATTGGTGAGGAACGTATCGAAACAAGAAATACAACGCCAGAAATCTTAACAGTGCATGAAACATTGCAAAAGGTAAAAGAAATCGGTGGCGATACATGTATTATGGAAGTTTCTTCTCACGCCCTTCAATTAGGTCGTGTGTGGGGAATTGACTATAATGTAGCGGTATTTACAAACTTGACGCATGAGCATTTAGATTTGCATAAAACAATGGAAAACTATGCACATGCTAAAAGCTTATTATTCTCACAATTAGGAAACCATTCTAAAAATGGAAAACCACGTGTTGCAATTCTAAACATTGATGAAGAGCACTATGAACAATTCGCATACTCAACTCCTTGCGAAGTGATTTCATATGGATTTAGCGAAAAAGCGGATATCCGTGCAACGGACGTTCAAACAAACGGAGCGACGACTTCATTTACAGTAACAATGAATGGACAAGAGCTTCCAGTAACAATTCCGATGATTGGACTCTTTAATGTCTATAATGTTTTGGCTGCTTTTGCAGTAGCGGTCGTGAATGGAATTTCACTTGAACGTGCTGTGAGCCGAATGGAACGATTCCCTGGTGTGGGTGGCCGTATGCAGTTGATTCAACAAGGACAACCATTCCAAGTGATTATCGACTTTGCACATACACCTGATGGATTACAAAATGTGCTTGAAACACTTGAAAAAGTGAAACTAAATCGAGTGATTACAATCATGGGTCATAGCGGTGGTAACCGTGATTCAAGTATGCGCCCTGAGCTTGGAGAAATTGCGTTTGATAAATCCGATTATGTGATTTTAACAGCGGATAATCCAAGACATGAACCGCTTGAAAAGATTTATGCAGAGATTTTATCAGGAAGAAAAGATGAACAAACTGCTTATGAATGCATCGATAATCGAGAAAGTGCAGTAAAACGTGCGCTTGAAATCGCGCAAGAAGGGGATATTTTACTATTTGCTGGTAAAGGCGTGGAACCATACCAAGTAATCGGTGACGAGTATATTCCATATAATGAAGTAGAAACAGTTATTGCAAGTTTAGAAGCATTAGGCTTTCAAAATCACGAGTAGAAGAAGGAGAAGATTATGATCGAAGTCATTTTATCAGTCGGCTTAGCGTTCCTTGCGACGGTCATTGCCGAACCACATTTCATTCAATATATGAAGATGAAACAATTAGGTCAAACTACATTAGATGAAGGTCCATCATGGCATAAAGCTAAAAGTGGAACTCCAACAATGGGTGGGCTTGTGTTCCTTTGTATGATTAGTATTTCTAGTTTAATTTTAGGGGCCGTTTTTGGACATTTCAATTTCGTCTTATTAAGTGGCGTTATTGGTTTTGCCTTCTTCGGAACAATTGGTTTCTTAGACGACTTTATTAAAGTGTTTAAAAAACAAAACGAAGGGCTAAAGAGTCACGAAAAGTTTGGATTACAATTGATTGGAGCAGCCATCTTCGTAGTGCTTTTCCTTTTAAGTGGGAACGCACCATTAATCTACCTTCCAATCTTTGGTGAAGTAAACAGTATTATCTTGTTTGCGTTATTTACAATCATTTGGATTGCAGGATTTTCTAACGCAGTTAACTTAACAGATGGATTAGATGGGTTAGCAGCATCTACTAATATTATTGCATATGGAATTTATGGGATTATGGCATATAGATCAGCGCAACATTCGATTGCAATTTTCTGCTTCTGCGTAGTCGGCGGGCTTCTTGGATTCTTAGTGTATAACTGGAAACCAGCCAAAGTCTTCATGGGAGACGTTGGTTCATTAGCTCTTGGTGCAGGACTTGCTATCATTTCGATTATGCTTCATAAAGAATGGACATTATTACTCGTAGGTATCATCTTTGTTGGGGAAACACTTAGCGTTATTTTACAAGTGGGTTCATTTAAACTCACAGGCAAACGTATCTTCAAGATGAGTCCAATTCACCATCACTTTGAAATGAGTGGTTGGAAAGAAGTGAAGATTGTTTCTGTGTTTAGTGCAATCGGACTTATTGCAGGTTTAATCGTTGCATTTGTCTTTTAAGAGAATTAACATATTTTATTAGGAGAGCTGGTCATTTTTGCCCAGCCTTTCTCCATATACATAATAAAAAAGAAAAATTGGAGGAATCATTGTGCGGAATACACATGCATTTGAAAATAAAAAAGTACTAGTCATTGGACTTGCAAAGAGTGGAGTGAGTGTAGCAAAACTTTTACACCAGTTACACGCGGATGTAACAGTAAATGATAGAACACCACTTGAGGAAAGTGTAGACGCACAAGGGTTAGTCGCTGAAGGCATTAAAGTAGTCTCAGGAGGACATCCACTAGAATTACTCGATGAGCCCGTTGATTTCGTTGTGAAAAATCCAGGGATTCCTTATTCAAATCCATTAGTTGCTAAAGCAGTCGAGAAGGGCTTGCCTGTTTATACTGAAATCGAAATTGCACAACGTGTCATGGAAGGAACCGTTCTTGGAATTACAGGTTCAAATGGGAAAACAACAACGACAACATTAACGAACCTTATGTTAAAAGAGTCATTCCCTGAAAGAAGAACTTTTGCTTGCGGAAATATTGGTGTTCCTTTATCCCTACTTGCAGGAGACTCAAAGGATTCGGATATCTATGTCACTGAATTATCAAGCTTCCAATTGATGGGGATTGAAGCGTTTCGACCTAAAGTAGCGTGTATCGTGAATATCTTTAGCGCTCATTTAGACTATCATGGGTCTCGCGAAGAGTATGTAAAAGCAAAATTACAAATTACTAAAAATCAAACAGAAGAGGATTTCCTAGTATATAACGCGGATTTCCCAGAGTTATATGAGTTTATTAAAGGTCATACAAAAGCAACATTAGTACCATTCAGCCGCAAATCTGTGTTAGAACACGGTGCGTATGCGGATGAAACTACGATTTACTTTAATGGAGAAGCAGTTATGCCACTTGAAGCGATTCAAGTACCGGGCGTTCAAAACATTGAGAACGTGTTGGCGGCGGTTGCCATTAGTAAATTACAAGGTGCAACAAATGAAGGAATCGAAAAAGCGGTTCGTTCATTCCATGGAGTAAAACACCGTACACAATATGTGAAGACTATTGAAGGTCGTAAATTCTACAATGATTCAAAAGCAACCAATATCATTGCAACACAAACAGCGTTACGTAGTTTTACAAATCAATCTGTTGTATTAATTGCTGGCGGACTTGATCGTGGGAATGGTTTTGAGGAATTAGAACCATCACTTGGAAATGTCCGTGAAATGGTCGTTTACGGAGAAACAAAAGAGAAGTTGAAAGCTACAGCTGAAAAATTATCGATTCCAGTAACCGTAGTAGAGACATTAGAAGAAGCAGTGCCAAAAGCTTATGCAGCAAGTCGTGAGGGTGAAATTGTATTACTTTCACCAGCATGTGCAAGTTGGGATCAATTTGCTAATTTCGAAGTGCGCGGCGATTGTTTCATTGAAGCAGTAGAAAAACTGTAATATATAGGAGAAAAAAGATGAGAGTATTAGTTTCAGGAGGAGGAACGGGTGGTCATATTTATCCAGCTCTTTCCTTAATGAATTATTTGAAAGAACAAGATCCTTCAACAGAGTTTCTTTATGTGGGGACTGAACGTGGATTAGAAAGTACAATCGTTCCAAAAGCAGGATATGATTTTAAAACGATTAAGATTCAAGGAATCGTTCGTTCATTATCACTAGAAAACTTTAAGACATTATGGTATTTCTGTACAAGCTATTTTAAAGCAAAAGAAATCGTAAAAGAGTTCAAACCAGATATCGTTATCGGTACTGGGGGATATGTATGTGCGCCTGTATTATATGCGGCAGCAAATATGGGAATTTCAACGATTATTCATGAGCAAAATAGTTTAGCCGGTATTACGAATAAATTCTTAGCACGTAAAGTTTCTAAAATTGCGATTTGCTTCGATGCTGTTCGTAAAGACTTTGCAAAATACGCAGATAAAGTGGTTATGACAGGAAATCCTCGTGGGCAAGAGTTAGCCAATGCCCAAAAAGATGATTCTTACTTAGCGTCTATTGGTATTCAAAAAGAAAAACCAATCGTATTGATTTTCGGTGGAAGTCGTGGGTCGCTTCGCATGAACGAATCATTTATCGAAGCACTTGAAGAATTCGAGAAAAAAGATTATCAAGTAGTCATGGTCACTGGACAAGTGCATTATGACAAAATCAACAATCTCATTACAAGTTTGAAAAAACCATTGCAAAATATCACAGTTTTACCATATATTAATAATATGGTGCAAATGTTCCAAAACACAGACCTCGTTGTTTGCAGAAGTGGAGCAACTACATTGATTGAATTAACAGCACTTGGCTTGCCAAGTATTTTAATTCCAAGTCCGTATGTAACTGAAAATCACCAAGAAGCAAATGCGATGTCACTTGTAGAACGTGACGCCGCAACGATGATTTTAGAAAAAGACCTAAACGGTGAAAGTTTAGTCACTGAAATCGATCGTATTATGAACGATGAAGCCAAACGTAAAGAAATGGCTGAAAATTCAAAGGCATTGGGAATTACAGATGCGTCAAGTCGACTTGAAACAATTATTCATTCTCTAGTGAAATAAGGATTAAGGAGGAGAATATGTTTAATCGAAAGAAACCACAACAAACTCCTCCACGTGAACTAACACCTTGGGAGTTAGCACAACAAAATTCTCCAAGAGTAGAGCAAACTGTTCCTGAAGAACCTGTAAAAAAGGTGAAAAAGAAAAAGGAACCAAAGCCTAAAAAGACGAAACCAAAGTCACAAGGTATTACGAATGCAACACTCTTAAAAGGGATTTTTATTGTTTGTGCGGGATGGAGTATTTACTTTATTTCACCACTTTCGAAAGTGTCTGATATTGAAGTTGTCGGATTGAATCAAGTTCCAGTGGAATTGGTCCAAGAAAACGACGGTATCACCAAGGGACAAAGCATATGGACAATTTTAGCGAATCGTTACCGTACAGCTAACTTGTTAAAAAATGCTAGTCCAAAAATTAAGGATGCTTCCGTACAATTAGTGGCATGGAATAAAATGCGTTTGAATATTGAAGAAAATCCAGCGGTGGGCTATTACCAAAGCGATGATAAGCACTATGAGCTTTTAGCAGATGGTCAAATCATTGAAGTAGAGGCCGATGCAACGCCGAAGGATTATCCATTATTGTATATGTTTACAGATGATACGCAATATCAAGCACTCGCGAAGCAACTGGAGAAGGTTCCAGCAAGTGTGATTCGTGAAATCGTAGAGATTCAGTATCCAAACGATACAAAAAATCACCAAAAGATTTATCTGAAGATGAAAGATGGCAATCGTGTCATCGGAAATCTGAAAGATATTGGAGATAAATTAGGGTATTATCCATCAATTACGAAACAATTGAATGGGAAAAAAGGAACTGTGGATATGGAAGTGGGAATCTATTTCACACCAGATACGACAGTTCAATAAAAAAGTCTTAAAACTCGCTCATATGTTTTTTTAAGTGGACAAAATTATGTTAAAATATAGGGAGTATCACTTATCAATAAACTTTAAAAAATGAAATAGAAATGAATCGTATAGGAGGTTTCAATAAACGTGAAAAATCAGGGAATTTATGTGAGTTTAGATATTGGAACCACTTCAATAAAGGTTGTAGTAGCTGAATATGTCAGAGGGCAATTAAATATTATTGGAGTCGGCAATGAAAAATCAGAAGGATTAAGCCGTGGAGTCATCGTTGATATTGACGAAACAGTTGAATCTATTCGCAAAGCAGTTCGTCAAGCAGAACAAAAATCAAACATCCAAATCAAGGATGTTATCGTTGGAATTCCAAGTAATCAAATCTCAATCGAACCTTGCCACGGTATGATTGCCGTATCAAGTGAAAATAGAGAAATTACAGATGTGGATGTGTACAATGTTATTTCCGCAGCGAAAGTTCGTTCAGTAGCACCTGAGCGTGAAATTATTTCTGTGATTCCAGAAGAATTTATCGTAGATGGATTTGATGGCATTAAAGATCCGCGCGGAATGATTGGTGTTCGTCTTGAATTGTTTGCGAGCATGATTACCGGTCCTAAGACGATCGTACATAACATTAAACGTTGTATTGACAAAGCTGGCTTAAACATCGAAGAAATGGTGATTCAACCATTAGCGATTAGCCAAGTAGCATTAACACCAGGAGAAAGAGAATTTGGTACAGTCCTTATCGATATGGGTGGCGGACAAACAAGTGCTTCAGTAATGCACGATAACCAATTGAAATTCTCATTCGTGGATCAAGAAGGTGGAGATTTCGTATCGAAAGATATCTCAATCATCTTGAATGCAAGCTTTGAAAATGCAGAACGTATTAAACGTGAATACGGATATGCAATTTCATCTGAAACTAGTGCGGATGAATTCTTCCCAGTAGAAACAATTGGTAAGAAAGATCCAGTTAAAGTAGATGAACATTACTTATCAGAAATCATCGAAGCACGTGTGGTTCAAACGTTTGAAACTGTAAAACGTGCATTAGACCAAGTGGAAGCTTTAAAACTTCCAGGAGGAATCATGTTAACAGGTGGAGCTTCTTCATTAGCAGGAGTTCAAGAGTTAGCACAAGAAATCTTCGGAGTTCAAGTGAAAACTTATATTCCAGAACAAATGGGTATGAGAAATCCTATTTACGCAACAAGTATGGGGTTAATCAAATACGCTGCAAGCTTAGATGATGTTCACCGTATTGCTCAAAAGGGTAAACCGGTAACAGAACCTCGCCCAGTACAAAGCACTCCACAAAGTGCTCCTGTACAAGTGCAACCAACGGCTCCTGTTCAACAACCACAAGAGTATGAACAAGAACCAACTGGTGAAGAACAAGGGTTTGGAGCGAAAGTGAAGAACTTCTTTAAAATGTTTATTGACGAAAATTAAGATGAGAACCAAGGAGGAAATATAATGGATTTCGAATTCGATACAAATTTAGATGGCGCAGTCATTAAAGTCATTGGTGTTGGTGGTGCTGGTAACAACGCTGTTAACCGTATGATTTCAGAAGGAGTACAAGGTGTAGAGTTCATCGTAGCCAACACAGATACTCAAGCGTTAAGAAACTCAGAAGCAGAAACTAAAATTCAATTAGGACCAAAACTTACTAAAGGATTAGGTGCAGGTTCATTACCTGAAATCGGTCTTAAAGCAGCTGAAGAAAGTGAAGAACAAATTCGCGAAGCTTTAGTTGGAGCAGACTTAATCTTCGTTACTGCTGGTATGGGTGGCGGTACTGGTACAGGTGCTGCACCAGTTGTTGCTCGTATTGCTAAAGAATTAGGTGCATTAACAGTGGGTGTTGTTACACGTCCATTTAGCTTCGAAGGACCTAAACGTGGTCGCTACGCTGCAGAAGGTGTTGCACAATTAAAAGCAAACGTAGATACATTAGTAACAATTTCAAATAACCGTTTATTAGAAATCGTTGATAAAAAGACTCCTATGTTAGAAGCATTCCGTGAAGCAGATAACGTATTACGTCAAGGGGTTCAAGGAATCTCTGACTTAATCACTGCACCAGGTTACGTTAACTTGGACTTCGCTGACGTGAAGACAGTGATGAAAGATCAAGGTTCAGCATTAATGGGTATTGGTGTTGCAAGTGGTGAAAACCGTACTGCAGAAGCTACGAAGAAAGCTATTTCTTCACCATTATTAGAAGTGTCTATCGATGGAGCAGAACAAATCCTATTAAACATCACTGGTGGCTCTGACTTAACATTATTCGAAGCGCAAGATGCTTCTGATATCGTTGCAGCAGCTTCAACAAGTGAAGTAAACATTATCTTCGGTACTTCAATCAACGAAAACTTAGGTGATGAAGTAATCGTTACTGTTATCGCAACAGGTATCGACGAGGAGCGTAAGCACGAAAAAAAGTCAGCAGCACGCGCTAGTCGTTCACCATTCGCGAATAGCACAGCAACTCGCAAAGATTTAGGAAATAACCCTCAAACTTTCCAAGAAAAACAAGTTCCTTCAAAACCACAGCCAGTGGAAGAAAAGAAACCTGAGAAAGATTTATTTGGAGACTGGGATATCCGTCGCGAAACAACTGTACGTGAAACTACTTCTTCAACAGAAGCAGATTCACCATTCGCACAAAGTAACTTTGTAGAAGCTCCAGTTGAGCCAAAACAAACTGAAAATGATGGATTAGATACTCCGCCATTCTTCAGAAAAAGAAACAGAAATTAATGAGTATCATTAAACAGAATGTAAGTCGTATTATGAACTTGGTTGCATCTTCTTGTAACCAAGTTCATAGACTATCTACGGAAGTTTGTCCGATTGTTGTAACGAAAAATCGTACCGCTCGCGAAGTTCAAGAAATGTACGATTTAGGATTTCGACATTTTGCGGAGAATCGTGTCGAAAAACTATTAGAACGACAAGAACAATTTCCGCAAGAGGACATTATCTGGCATTTAATTGGGCCACTCCAAAAACGAAAAGTGAAGCAAGTCATAAATCGTATCGATTTATTTCATGCGATTGACCGTCTTTCGATTATGGATGAGATTGAGAAACGTCTCGAGCACCCATTAGATTGTATGCTAGAAATTAATGTCTCTGGGGAAGAATCGAAGCATGGATTCACACCCGAAGAGGCACTGGATGCTTATAGAGCAAGCAAACAATATGAGAAGATTCGTATTGTTGGTTTGATGACGATGGCACCATTTGACGCAAGCAATGAAGAAATTCGCTTCTTTTTTTCGCGTTTAGCACAAATTGCTAAAACAATCGAGAAGGAAGAAGGGTTAGAAGCTCCGTTTTATCTTAGTATGGGGATGAGCGGAGACTTTGAAGCAGCGATTGAATGTGGTGCGACGCATATTCGAATTGGTACAAGCTGGTTTGAAAGGGAGGAAGACTAATGGGATTCATGAATAGTTTAAAAAACTTCTTAAGTCCAGAAGGTGACTACTACGAAGAAGATGATCAAATGGATTACTATGAAGAGCCTGTAGCGCAGTCAGCTCCAGAAACACGTTCAAGAAATACTTCAAATGTAGTTCCGTTCCAAAGTCCGGGAGTAAAGAAAACATCTAAGATTTATGTGATGGAACCAAGCGTGTATTCTGAAGCAGAACGCATTGCAGATGCACTTTTAAAAGGTGAAGCAGTGCTTATTAACTTTAAACGTATGGAACCAAAAGATGCAAAGCGTGTCATTGATTTTGTGGTCGGTGTGGCGTATGCTATTAATGGAGACGTACAAAAGGTGAGAGATGAAATCTTCATCTGTTCTCCTGCAAATTTCCAAGTACAAGGAAATTTTGATGACGAGATGGTTGAAACCTTCCGTCACACTGAATTTTAGAGGAGTGTAACTTAGTGGGTTTAGAAATTATTAGAGTGATAACAGCAGTAGCAGGGGTTTATCAATTTATGTTAATCCTTTATGGATTAAATATTTATTGGCATCTATATCTTCCAATGTTCTTGGCGGACTTATTAGATGCTTGTTGCCGTCCGTATGTGTCATTATTTAAAGATGTACGATTTGGAAAATATAGTTTAGCATTAGTAACGTCTATTTTAACGATTTACGTTGCTGTAGGAGTTCTATTATTTATTGTCGCAAAAATTTTTGGGGTATAAAAAATGGGAAATGGTGTAGAACAACACTTTAGAAAAGAGGAATTGTCTTTTCTTAAACAAGTGGAAGAATGGGTAGAAGAAGTACGTTTGCAATATGCGCCAGTATTAACGAATTATTTGGATCCACGCCAACAGTTTATTGTGGAGGCGATTGTAGGTCAATATGACGATGTTCGTTATTATTTTGATGGCGGGTATATTGATGCTGAACGGAAACGTTGTATGATTTGTCCGGAATATTATGAGCCAACTTCAGAGGATTTCGAAAATGCTCTATTTCATATTCAATATCCGAAGAAATTTGCGACACTTGGGCATGGTAAGATTTTAGGTTCACTGATGAGCCTTGGGTTTGATCGTAGCTTGATTGGCGATATTATTTCAAACGGAGAAGACTGGCAATTATTCTGCGCTCAAAATATGAAGGAATATATCAGACAACAGCTAGAAAAGATTGGGAAAGTGGCTGTCCGACTTGAAGAAGTCGACTATACGAAATTGATTGTACCAGTGGATCATTGGACTGCTGTACAAACAGTCGTTAGTTCGCTTCGACTCGATACGGTGATTGCTTCCGTATTTAATGTGTCAAGACAGCGTTCAAAAGAAATGATTGAAAGTGGTAAAGTAAAGGTGAACTGGACTGAAGAGAACAGACCTGACTTTATGCTGGAAATTTTAGATATTGTATCCATTCGTGGATACGGTCGCCTTCAAATTCAAAAGATTGAAGGGCGTACAAAGAAAGATAAGATTAAAGTAGAACTAGGATTACTAGAAAAGAATAAAAAATAAAGGGGATTTTTCAATGGCTATTACACCAAACGATATTCATAACAAAGATTTTTCAACAAAATTCAAAGGCTTCGATCCTGAAGAAGTAAATGACTTCTTGGAAGAAGTGAAGAAAGAATTAGAAACATTAATTCGTGATAACAAAGATTTAGAAAAACGCGTTAAATTCAACGAAGAAAAAGTAGAATACTTTAATTCGATTCAAGAAACATTGAATAAATCAATCCTTGTTGCACAAGAAGCAGCAGATCGTCTTCGCGAAAACGCACGTAAAGACGCTGAAATCATCGTGTTTGAAGCTGAAAAAGCAGCACAAGCAATGTTGAGAGAAGCAGCTGAAAAAGCAACAGAAATTAACCGTGAAACAGATTTAATTAAGAAAGAAACACGTATTTTCCGTCAACGTCTTCAAATCTTAACACAAACACAATTAGACATGATTAAAAACGAAGAGTGGGATATCGTATTAAATACACCAACTCACATAGAAGTAACACCACCATCACTTGATGCTATTATCAAAGATCGTGCTAAAAAATCTGAAAACGAAGAATCAAAAGAACAATAATCATGAAGGGGACAATTGTCTCCTTTTTTGATAGGAAGAGGAAAGATTATGGACTTTACAGTTACTGAAGCAGCAAAAACAAAATTGGACGCCATGTTACAAGAGCGCGGCTTAACAGATGTGTTCTTTGTCATGGATTATGTCGATGGGGATAGTCCTTTTTATGAGGGTATGGTCGGATGCCATTGCCAAGTGTACGATAAATATCATTTAGTGGTATTAAAGAAAGGGCAAAAAGAGATTCTTCCTCCAAAGTATGACCAAATTTTTGAGACGAATATTGGGGAAATGGCTTTTACGAGCCACTATACGATGATGTTTGATCAACATAATGTCATTGATTATAGCGTGGATAAATACGGCTTCTACTTAAAGAGTGAAGCAGGAATTTTATCGATGCAACTGAATATCGATTTTGTTGGCTAGAGAAGAGCTTTTCTTCTCTAGTCTTTTTTTATGTTCTTAAACATTTCTTTACCACTAAAAACTTGCAGTTGGTGACGGAACAAAGTATACTAATGTTGTTCACAAAAATACGAGAGGTAAATAACATGAACAAAACAAATCTCGATTTACTAAAACTTATTAAACAACAAGATATTCAAAATCAAAGAGAATTAGCAGAGCTTTCAGGCTATTCGCTTGGTCTCGTGAATCGTGAATTAAAACGACTACGAGAACTTGAACTTGTGGATGCTAAATTTAATCTAACAAGTAAAGCGAAGACGCTCTTTAAGAAAAATAAACCAAAGAATGCTGTTATTTTGGCTGCAGGATTTGGAATGCGTATGGTTCCAATCAATACCGAAACACCAAAAGGGCTTCTTGAAGTGAAGAAAGAGCCGCTGATTGAACGCTTGATTAAGCAACTACAAGCAGTAGGGATTACGGACATTACCGTAGTCGTTGGCTTTATGAAAGAGCAATACGAGTACTTGATGGATAACTATCAAGTGAAACTCGCTGTGAATAGAGACTATGCGACAAAAAATAATTTCTATTCATTACAATGCGTTGCAGGAATTCTAGGCAATACGTATATCGTTCCTTGTGACTTATGGTGTAAGGAATCTCCATTTGATACAGATGAATTGTATTCATGGTATTTACTTGGCCAAGAAGAGGTGGAACAAAGCTTCTTTAGAGTAAATAAGAAACAAGAAATCATTACAAGTGATAAAAGAGGAAAAGGAAATCGTCCATACGGTATCTGTTATTTAACAGAAAAAGACGCTAAGGCAGTGGCCAAACAATTAAACGCTGCGGCTGCAGAAGAAAGACATGAGAAGTCGTTCTGGGAAGTAACACTTGAAGACGAGAATAGAAAATATACGGTCTACCCAAAACTAATGGATGATTCAACCATCTTTGAAATCAACACGTATGAACAACTTCGTGAACTCGATAAATCATCCTCGCACTTAGAAACGGATGCCTTGCAACAAATCTCGAAGGCTCTAGGAGTAACGCGCGACGAAATCGTCAATATCGAAGTGTTGAAAAAAGGAATGACGAATCGTAGCTTCCTATTTACTTGTAAGGGTCAAAAATACATTATGCGTATTCCAGGAGAGGGAACAGACCATCTCATCAATCGTAAGGAAGAAGCAGATGTATACCATGTCCTAGAAGGAAAGCAAATTTGCGATGATGTCGTGTATATGAATCCAGACAATGGATACAAGATTACAGCCTATTTAGACGGAGCGCGTTCATGCGATAGCACGAATAAAGAAGACTTACAGCGCTGTATGGCGAAATTACGCGAGTTCCATCAGTCAAAATTAAAAGTGAAGCATACTTTCGATCCATTTAAGCAAATTGAGTTTTATCAAAGCTTATGGAATGGTCAATCTTCTTATTATAAAGACCATGCTGAAGTGCAGAAGAAAATTCTAGGGCTAAAGAGCTTCGTTGAAAAATATAAAGCAGAGCCCGTATTAAGCCATATCGATTCAGTCTATGACAACTTCTTATTTACAAAAGAGGGAGACATTCGTCTCATTGACTGGGAATACGCTGGAATGCAAGATCCGCATATTGATATTGCAATGTTCTGTATTTATGCAGGATATGACCGCAAGCAAGCTGATGCGCTAATCGACCTTTATTTTGAAGGGAAATGCGAGAAGATGACACGTTTAAAAATTTATGCGTATATGGCGATTAGCGGGATGCTGTGGAGTAACTGGTGCGAATACAAACGTACACTCGGTGTTGACTTTGGTGAGTACTCATTAATGCAATATCGTTATGCCAAAGATTTCTACCGCATTGTGCAAGAAGAATTAGCAAAAGAGGAAAAATAATGACAAATACAGTAAAACGAGCGATTATTATGGCTGCGGGTAAAGGGACAAGAATGCGTCCTATTACAAACACCATTCCCAAACCGCTTGTAAAAGTAAATGGAAAACGAATGATTGACACTGTTATTGGTGCACTTCATGAACAAGGGATCCATGAGATTTATGTGGTAGTAGGGTATTTGAAAGAGAAGTTTGCTGAACTTAAAACAGACTATCCAGAAATTAATATTGTTGAAAATCCATATTTCGATGTTGCAAACAATATTTCATCACTGTATGTAGTTCGTGATCATTTAGAAGAAGTGATTATTTTAGATGGCGACCAATTAATCTACAATAGTGAAGTTCTACATCCAGAGTTTACACGCTCAGGATATGCATGTATTCCGGTAGAAAATGGCACCGACGAATGGCTCATGCAAGTAGATGACGATGGAGTTGTTACTAGCTGTAGCCGTACTGGAGGACAGAAAGGATGGCAATTGTTTAGCATTTCTCGTTGGACGAAAGAAGACGGGCAACAGTTAAAACGTCATCTTGAGATCGAATTTGAAGACAAGAAAAACCATGATATTTACTGGGATGATGTGGCAATGTTCTGTTACCCAGAAGAATATGAAATGGGTATTTACCCAATGCAAGAAGGGGATATCGTTGAAATCGATAGCCTTGAAGAATTAGTAGCAGTAGATGACTCTTACAAGAGTGTTCTAGAGGAGGCAAATCATGAATAATGAAGTAGAAAAGAAAAATCTTCGCGACGAGATTGACTGGGTCGCAACGCTTGTACCGCTATTTGGAGTAGTGGTGTTAGGAATTCTCTTTATGATATTTCCAGATGCCAGTTCAGCGGTTCTAGAAGGCGTTCGTAGTTTTCTAGGCGACCAATTCAGTATTTACTACGCAATGCTTGCGGTGGGTGTTTTCCTTTGTAGTGTGTATGTGGCTTTTTCAAAATACGGCAAAATCGTTCTTGGTGGCGAAGATAGTGAAGTCGAATATTCCAACTTTAAATGGGGTGTGATGATTTTTACGTCTACGATGGCAGCGGATATTGTGTTCTATGCGATGATCGAATGGGCATTATACGCACAAGAATCTTATCTTGGCGAACTCGGTAGCGTGCAAAAATGGGCGTCCACATTCCCATTATTCCACTGGGGACCAATCGCATGGAGCTTCTACATCATGCTTGCGGTGGCCTTTGGATTTATGTTGCATAATCGTAAAGTAGAGAAGCAAAAATTCTCTGAAGCTTGTCGTCCACTTCTTGGAGACAAAGTTGACGGTTGGATGGGGAAAACCATCGACTTGATTGCCATCTTCGCGTTAATCGCGGGTACTGCTACAACATTCTCGCTAGCAACACCGCTTCTTTCAGCGGCGATGAGCCAAGTGTTTGGGATTCAAAATTCGAAGATTATCACAATTGTAGTATTATTATTAATCGCAGCCGTATATACAAGTACTGTAATGCTTGGAATGGACGCCGTTTCTAAACTAGCGGCCATCTGTACGTATTTATTCTTTGCCTTACTAGGATACTTCTTATTCTTCGGTGGAGAAACAGTGTATATCTTAGAAACAGGGTTTAGCGCAATTGGGAACCTTATCCAAAACTTTATCGGAATGTCTACGTGGCTTGATCCGCTTCGTGAAACAAGCTTCCCACAAAAATGGACAATCTATTATTGGTCTTATTGGATGGTTTGGTGTGTGGCTACACCGTTCTTTATCGGTAGTATTTCAAAAGGACGTACCGTTAAAAACACTGTTCTTGGTGGATACGCATGGGGGATTGCTGGGACATTTACGGCGTTTATCATCCTTGGAAACTATGGCTTAGCGCAACAGTTAAAACATGGCTTGGATATTACTGGTATTCTAAGTAATAACGCAGATTATGCGGCAGCTATTTTGAAAATTTTTGATACCATGCCTTTAGCGAACATTGGATTGTTATTACTAGCAGTTACGATGATTGCGTTCTATGCGACAACATTCGACGCTTTAACACTTGTAGTGTCTGCTTATTCGTACAAAGAATTAGAGCACACACATGGTAGTGATAAACGTGTCCGTATGTTCTGGTCACTAGTATTTATCTTATTCCCAATCGCATTGATTTTCTCAGAAAACTCAATGTATAACTTACAGTCCGTTGCGATTATCGCGGCACTTCCAATTGGGATTATTATTGTCATGATCATTGCAAGCTTCTTTAAAGATGCAAAAGACTATCTTAAAAATTAAGCTTTGAGATATTTGAAAATAAAAACAACCTATTGCTTAGAGTCTGGTGGCTTTAAGCAATAGGTTTTTGTTTTAGTGATGATGGTGATGACAATTGCATTGACCTGGTAGGCAGTTACATGCAACAGATGTTGGAGCAGTGATTGCTTTGTCCTTTAAGGCGTCCATTAAATCTTGAATGTCATCTTGGCTCAAAGTGGCCTTATCAATCAGTGTATGTAATAAATTTCCATTCTGTTTATGGCAAACTTGATCTAAAAGAACATCGGTCTCTTGGTCGAGTTGTGCTTTCTCAGAAATCGTTGCCGAGTAGTGGAATGGTTTCTTTCTGTCATCGATTTGAATATATCCTTTTTTGGTTAAACGGATAATGAGGGTTTTAATCGTCGAGTCACTCCATGAAAATGAGCGTTGCAGTTGCTCGATAATATAACCGCTTGTGCTGTTTGGATTTGCCCATAAGACACGCATAATTTGACGTTCAGAAGGGCTCATTGGTTGAAATTCTGTCATAAATAGAACTCCTTTCTACAGGTTTAGTCTACAGTCGTCAACAGTTTTTGTCAATCGTTTTACTTGATTTTTTGCGTACACTAAATGTCGGGGGTAGGTGGTTGGAGTCACTATATTTTGTGTTTCGCAAAAAAAACAATACAAAATGTTGTTAAAATGTTGCAAAAAACTTCTAGGCTGGATATAATTAATCTCGTGAGTTTCAAGTGAGCTAGAAATGCATTTAGCTGTATTTCGAATTCAGAAATGGAGTAACTGTGAAAGTCGTTTATTTATCGCTAACTGGAAAGACAAGACAATTCGTAAAAAAATTGAACTGGGATTTTATTGAGATTTCTAAGAAAAATTCTACAGTACAAATGGAAGAACCTTATATCGTCATTACACCAACTTATGGAGAGCAAGTGGCGAATTTTTTTTATGAATTTATTGATTTTGGCGAGAATCGCGCGCTATTAAAAGGGGTTGCCGGTTCAGGGAATCGCAATTTCAATACGAGCTTTTGTTCCAATGCCAGAGCGTTAGCGGCTAAATACCAGGTTCCGTTGCTGCATTGCTTTGAAAATCAAGGTACAGATAAAGATGTACAAATACTAATAGAAAAGGTGAGAGAGATTGGATAGTCCAAAATTAATAAACAAGACTCAAGAAGTTACATACTTCGCATTAAACAATGAGTTAAACCGTCCAGTTGATGGGAAAATTCCATTGCATAAAGATCGTGAAGCGGTTCGTGCGTTCTTCTTAGAACACGTTAACCCAAATACAGTTTTCTTCTATACATTAGATGAAAAACTCGATTACTTAATCGAACACGATTATTTAGAAGCAGAATTTTTAGGGAAATATAATCGTAAATTCGTTAAGAAATTAATGAAAGAAACGTACAAGAAAAAATTCCGTTTCCGTTCATTCATGTCTGCATTTAAGTTCTACAAACAATATGCAATGAAAACAAACGATGGTCAACGTTACTTAGAACGTTTTGAAGATCGTATTGTATTTAACGCTCTTTTCTTAGCAGATGGTGATGAGCAATTAGCACATGATTTAGCAGAAGAAATGATTACACAACGTTACCAACCAGCAACACCAACATTCTTGAATGCCGGAAGAAAACGTCGTGGGGAACTCGTTTCATGCTTCTTAATTCAAACAACAGACGACATGAACAGTATCGGTCGTACAATCAACTCAGCTCTTCAATTATCAAGAATTGGGGGAGGAGTAGGGGTAAGCTTGTCTAACGTTCGTGCAGCAGGTGACCCAATCAAGAAAATTGAGAACGCATCAAGCGGTGTTGTTCCAATTATGAAATTATTAGAAGATAGTTTCAGTTACTCTAACCAATTAGGTCAACGTAACGGTGCTGGTGCGGTTTACTTAAACGTATTCCACCCAGATATCGTATCGTTCTTATCTACTAAAAAAGAAAACGCGGACGAAAAAGTGCGTGTGAAGACATTATCACTTGGGTTAGTTGTCCCAGATAAATTCTACGAATTAATCAAAAACGACGACATTATGTACTTATTCAGCCCATATGATGTGGAACGTATTTACGGCGTACCATTTTCATATGTGGACATCACTAAAGAATATGACAACATGGTTAACAACCCTGAAATCCGTAAATCTAAATTACGTGCGCGTGACTTAGAAAACGAAATTAGTAAATTACAACAAGAATCTGGATATCCATATGTGGTGAATATCGATACAGCAAACCGTGTAAACCCAATTGATGGAAAGATTATCATGAGTAATTTATGTTCTGAAATCCTACAAGTTCAAGAGCCTTCAGTAATCAACAATGCTCAAGAATATGAACACTTAGGAACAGATATCAGCTGTAACTTAGGTTCAACAAACATCGTGAACTTAATGAAATCTCCTGACTTCGAACGTTCTGTAGATGTAGCGGTTCGTGCTTTAACATTCGTAACAGACCACTCAAGTATCGATGCTGTACCAACTGTTAAAAACGGAAACAACAAAGCACATACTATCGGTCTTGGAGCGATGGGATTACACACATTCTTTGCATTAAATCAAATGGAATACGGCTCACCTGAGTCTATCGAAGCCACTGATTTATACTTCAGAATGTTAAACTTCTACACATTGAAAGCAAGTAACAAGATTGCTAAAGAACGCGGTAAATCATTCGAAGGCTTCGAACGTTCTAAATACGCAACAGGTGAATACTTCGACAGCTACATTGCGGAAGATGTACAAATTCAATCTGAAAAAGTGAAGAAAATCTTCGAGAAACTTCCAATTCCAACTGCAGAAGATTGGAAACAATTAAAAGAAGATGTGATGAGCGGTGGATTATATCACCAAAACCGTTTAGCAATTGCGCCAACTGGTTCAATCAGCTACGTAAACGAAACAAGTGCTTCATTACACCCAATCACTCGTTTAATTGAAGAACGTCAAGAGAAGAAGACTGGTAAGACTTATTATCCAGCTCCATTCTTATCAAACGAAACTTTACCATTCTACAAATCAGCGTACGATATCGATATGCGTAAAGTCATCGATGTATACGCAGCAGCTCAAAAACATATCGACCAAGGAATGAGCTTGACATTATTCATGCGTTCAGAACTTCCTGAAGGTTTATACGAATGGAAAGAAGGACGTACAAACAAGATGACAACACGTGACTTAAACATTTTACGTAACTACGCGTGGAATAAAGGCATCAAGTCAATCTACTATGTACGTACATTTACAGAAAACAACGATGAAATCGGAAGTAATGCTTGCGAAAGCTGCAGCATTTAATGGGAATACGAAAGAAAGGACAAAAGCTCATGAGTACAAAACGATATTTTAATGAGATTCTTTCTCAAAATTCTACTCAACCAGTAGAGTACTATAAAGCGATTGACTGGAACCAAGTTGAAGACATGATCGATAAATTAACTTGGGAAAAACTAACAGAGCAATTCTGGTTAGATACACGTATTCCAGTATCAAACGACTTGGACGACTGGAGAACATTATCTCCAGAAGAAAAAGATGTAGTAGGGAAAGTATTCGGTGGATTAACATTATTAGATACACTTCAATCAGAAGAAGGTGCAAGCTTAATGAAAGATTATGTGCGCACTCAACACGAAGAAGCAGTATGGAATAATATTCAATTCATGGAATCAGTTCACGCGAAAAGTTACTCAACAATCTTCAGTACATTGCATACAAAAGCAGAAATCGAAGATATTTTCGAATGGACAAACAACAATGAATACTTACAATTCAAAGCGAAAAAGATTAACGAAATCTATCAAAGTAGAGATGCATTGAAGATGAAAGTGGCTTCTACAATGCTTGAAACATTCCTATTCTATAGTGGATTCTTTACACCATTGTACTACTTAGGAAATAACAAGCTTGCCAACGTGGCTGAAATCATCAAGTTAATCATTCGTGACGAGTCAGTTCACGGAACTTATACAGGGTACAAGTTCCAACAAGGCTACAATGAATTGTCTGAATCAGAACAAGAAGAAATGAAGATGTGGGTATACAACTTATGTTTGGAACTTTACCAAAACGAAGTGAAGTATACACAATCTATCTATGACCAAGTTGGTTGGACTGAAAAAGTTAAAGTGTTTATTCGTTATAACGCGAATAAGGCGCTTCAAAACTTAGGATTCGATCCATTGTTCCCGGATACTGCTGAAGATGTGGATCCGATTGTGATGAACGGGATTTCGACTGGTACAAGTAACCATGACTTCTTCTCGCAGGTCGGCAATGGGTACCTACTCGGTAGTGTTGAAGCGATGGATGATGAAGACTATACAAAATGGTTATAATTTCAACTCAAACAGGTTCCTAAAAAGGAGCCTGTTTTTTGTTTGTGCAAAGATATTATTCAAAAACACTACGTGTTATTTCGGAGATCTTCATAGTGGTGACAATAGCTACACCGGATTGAGTCTAAGGTCTCAATCCTACTGAGCTTCAAAGGGACTCTACGAAATAAATTTCGAAGAGTCCCTAATTCACATCAGTTGTAGTCGCTATTGTTACCACTATAGACTCCGAAACCCCTTCGTGTTTTTGATTACCAAATATGGTAATTTAGGAATCTGTTTCGTGAAATAAAACTATTGAGGTGTTCATATCCATTGTTTTAACACCCTCATCAATGAACCGGAGCTAGTATACTGACTGTGCTCCTCATAGAGTTTTTTTAACTTCGGCTACATTCAATAATTATAAGAATAACTGTATCGCCTCAAGCGCAAGGTCTTGAGGCTACCAAGCTTCAAACACTCTCTAGAAAATAAATTTTCAAGAGAGTGTAATTCACATTGGTTACGCACGTTATTCTTATGATTATTGGTATCCGAGGCTCTTTGTGTTTCACTTTAAACAGCAGGGTGCTTAAGGAATCTGTTTGGCGAAATAATCTATTTTGGTAGGTTCCTCTTCCATCATTTCAACCCCTCGTAAATGGAGAAGTGCTGGGATAGAGTGGGTGCGCTTTATGGGAGTGGCTCGACAAATGGTGTGATGATGAGTAGAATAGAGGAAAATGAAATGAGGAGTCGTAGTGGATGTCGTACGAAGATTTAAATGAACAATTAGAACCTTTTAAACTCATGGTATTTGATGAGGGGACAGAGGATGTATGGGCAACGCTGGTGCTCTGGTTAAATGAAGACTATAAACAAAATGTGTTTGATACACGGCAAGAAGAGGGATTCCTTGGAAATGGCTATGATTGGAATTCGCTAGCGACTGTCTTTCTAGAAGAAAAGATGCCAGAATTAGTAGACGCATTGTCGTTTGATTCGGAAGCGGGATTGTTTTCAATCGGATCAGAAGATGTGGAAGCAGTGAAGAAGTTTGCTGTTGGATTTAAAGCGATGTGCGACGATGAGAGTGAAATGACAGACTTATTGAGTCGAGCAATCTTAGATTAAAAAAATATCGTTATACCGTATAAGGTATAACGATATTTTTTTATTTACATGGACAAGTTGTTAAATGGTCGTTTACCATGCCAACAGATTGCATAAAGGAGTAGACAATCGTTGGTCCGACAAACTTAAAACCTTCTTTGAGAAGAGCGTTGCGGAACTTTTCAGCAAGGGGCGTGAAGGCTGGAACTTCTGCCATAGTAGTGTATTCATTGATGATAGGTTTGTTGTCAACAAAGCTCCAACAAAAAGCGTCAAAGCTACCATACTTTTCTTGGATCGCAAGAATTGCTTTGGCGTTTGCGATAGCAGCACGAATCTTCAGTTGATTGCGAATAATGCCTTCATTTTGAAGAAGAGATTGGACTTTAGCTTCGTCATACTTAGCAACCGTTTGAATATCGAACTGGTCAAAAGCCTCTCTGAAGTTTTCGCGTTTATTGAGAATCGTAGACCAGCTAAGGCCTGCCTGCATCGTTTCCAAGGTCAATCGTTCGAAGAGAGCTTGGTCATCGTGGCAAGGGACACCCCATTCGTTATCGTGGTAATCCATCATCTTTTGAGAGTGATAGGCCCAAGAACATTTTTCAGGGGTCTGTGGCCAGCCAAATTCAGAAAGAGGGTTACCCGTCTGATAGTTTTCGAGAGCAGCTTTATTAAAATCTGAAATTTTGTCAGGAAGTTTTGATAGAGAAAACCATTTGAATTCTTCAATTTTTCCAGGCTCGCCGTTATGAATTTCAAAGTGAGGAAGTTTTTCAACGTCTACTTGGAAATAAAAATAGAAATAATCATGTTCGTCAAAATGCATATGAAGCGTCGTGTAGAAGGAAAGGGCGCTTGAAGGGATTTCGAGGCCGATTTCTTCACGCGTTTCACGCAAGGCAGCTTGTGTAATGGATTCATTGGCTTCGATATGCCCGCTGACAGTTGCGTCATAATAGCCGTCCATAAATCCTGTATTCATTCGCTTTTGAAGGAGTACCTTTCTTCCTTTTGTAAAGAAGAGAAAGACGGCACTTCTGGTTAAATGTCTCATATTGTCACCTCTAGTTCTAAGAGTAGTCATTTTTCGAATAAATGTAAAGATTTTTTAATATTGAAAGCATTGAAGTTTTGGAAAGGATTTCATATGATGGTAGTAAGACATTAGGGGGGAAAATGGTGAAAAAATTACTCAAAATTGCAATCAGTTGTGTCGTGCTTACTGGGATGTTGGCACCAATCACAACTGTACTTGCACAAGAATCAAGTATTACGATTACAAAGAACGAGGGGAATTCTGTATCCGATGCAGATACGCCTAAAGGAGATATCGTGGTGAACTTCTCAAATGGAGAAATTCTCTTTCAGGAGAATCCAGATAGAGTGGTAGATCCAGCCAGTCTGAGTAAGCTCATGACCATCTTTATGGTGTATGATGCGATTAAGAGCGGGAAAATTAAGCTGGAGGATAAAGTCGTTGCATCAAAGAACGACCAAGCGATATCGAATCTAACAAACCTTAGCAATTCGCCCATTGTAGAGGGAGTGGAATATCCAGTTAGCGAGCTGATTAAGATGGCGCTACTTCCTTCGTCAAATGCTGCAGTGTTGATGTTGGCAAATCTGATTAATCCGAATACAGATGACTATGTGGATTTAATCAATCAAAAGGCGCAAGAACTAGGAATGACCAATACCAAGTTTGTTGGAGCATCGGGCGCAGTCACGCATGATTTTGAAGGGTTATATACAGTTCAACGATATCCTTCAACGGAAACGAACCAATCAACGGCTAGAGATTTAGCGAAGATGGTTGTAGCGATGCTAAAGGCGCATCCAGAAATAACAGAAATTACGAAGAATAAAGAATTAACCGTCATGAGTGGAACGCCGTATGCCAAAACGATTACGAATACGAACCATTCAGTAGAAGGGGATTTGTTGGCGTATCCTGGAATCGTTGGATTGAAAACCGGAACGAGTGAAAGAGATGGATTTAATTATATTGGGATCTACAAACAAGACGGTGTAGAGCTGGTTGAAGTGATTCTGGGAGTCGGGCAATTCGCGGATCATCACGGCGAGTATAATCGTCATAAAATCGGGAATGCATTATTGCAATATGTTTTTAAAAACTTCGAGCATAAGACAGTATTTAATCCAGGTACTCAAACAATCGATGGACAAAAAGTAACAGTAGAGCATACGGTTGATGTATACGTAGAAAAAGGGAAAGAACCTGTGTACGCACTAGAAGGAAATACATTAAAAGTCCAAACTCCATATGGGACGCTGTATGGTAAAGAGTTTGCAGTAAAAGTGGAGCCAGCAGCAAGTGATGCGGTGGAATCAACGTATATCGAAACAACTCAAGTAGAAGAAAAAACGCCTAAGGAAATGATTAAAGGCATACTTCGCTTCCTAATGAGAGTTCCATTTATAGTTTGGCTTGGATTATTAGGAGTTTTATTGATTGTAGTAATGATTTTAAAAATTAAGAAGAAAATGAGAAGGAGAAAGGAGCGATTAAGAAGAAGACAAAAGTAGAATCTGTATTAGTTTTAAAAAAATCTGTACTAATTTTAAGAAAAACCACAGTGGATATGTTGAAAACAAATGAAAACACTAGATGTGGTATTCACGATTTGTTCATATTTGAATTGTCAGAGTTTTGAGTAATCAATTCACAAGTAAAATGTAACCTAATTGTAATGGAAGTAAAGTAGAAATAGTTGGAAAATCCAATTGAATATGGTAATATGTTTAGCTGAATAAGGGTAAAAATTATTTCCTGTTCGGTGAAAATTCACAAATTATCGAAGTTAAAAAATAATCAAAAGGAAAGAGGTATAAGATGTTTAGTTCAAAAAATATTCAAATGAATGAACGTAAAAATCGTTCAAAAGTAACACGTTACGCAATCAAGAAATTAAGCATGGGAACAGCTTCAGTAGCTGTTGCATTAGGTTTCATGTTTGTACAAGGGCAAACAATTGTACACGCGGACACTGTTGAAGCAACATCAGCAGAAACAACAGCAAAACCTGCAGAAGAGAAGAAAGATACGGTCGAAGACGACAAAGCAGTTTATGAAGTTGCCGTAGAAAAACCAGAAGCAACTACTGCAGCTGAAGGAGTAACTCCAGCAGAAAAAACTGAAGAAACAACTGCGGCAGCTGAAAAGAAAGAAGAAACAACAGCCGCAACAGAGAAAGCAGAAGAAACAACTGCTGCTCCAGAGAAAAAAGAAGAAACTACAGTAGCTGAAGAAAACAAACCACGTACGCGTTCAAGACGTGCAGTTGCTGAAGGTGAAGCTACACCTGCATCTGATGATACTGTTGGAGAAGACGTTGTAGACGCAACTTCTACTCCTAAAGTAGAAAAACCAGGTTTTACACCAAAAATTTTAGCAGAACAATTATTAAAACAAGTTTCATGGTTAGACTTTGGTGATAAAGCAAACTGGACTGGCGCTGAAACAACAGCGGATGGCAAATTAGCCCTTCAAGTGGGTGCTACTTATACGAAAGAAGTAATGCCTGGTTATGTTGTAAAAATTAAAGTGAAATCTTTAAAACCATTCCAAGCAACAGAAATTTATAAAAAACGTTTGGAAGAGCGAGGCGCTACAGACGAAGAAAAAGCGACTTACGATCCAAACGCTAAAAATGGTTATATCAACTCTATTGGTGATGCAACAACAAGAAAGGCTTTTAATAATAAAGAAGAAGCACGCGTAATTGCCGACCCTCAAAACCGTTGGACTGAAATTCGTTCAGAAGGAATTGATACAGGAACGAAGAGTACAACGATTTCTTCAGAATTCAACGGTGGAAATATCGGTGTTCAATTTGATATTTCAGCAACTTATAAAGGAAAAGCAGTAAAACCAGCAATCGTTATGGCCGATGGTGAGTCAGCTAACCCAGGTGAGTTAGTACTCTTCACTACAAACGGTTCAGGCTGGCAACATGTTGGGGAATGGTTAAAAAATAATAATAAGAATACGAAAAACTATGTTCCTCAAGATACAGCAGATCTATTTGACCCATCAAAAAATTACGGTAGTGTAAACGTTGATGGAGCTAACATTAGTGCACTTAACTTAAACCTTTTACGTAGAGCAACTGCTGTGGGTGAAGAAGGTAAAACTGTAGCATGGAAATACTATGGAAGTGCAGACTTGAAGACAGGTGGTTTAGGAACAGGCGTATTTGGTCCTAACGTTTCTGCAAGCAGGATTGCAGTACCAATCGTAATGACACGTGGTGCTTCAGAAGTTGGTTTATATATCGCATCTTCAGGTAAACAATCTGCAATGCTTGGTTTCTTACCGTTAGATGAAGGGGATGCACCTGATTCATACGGAATCGCAACTCACGCGATGAACCAAGTCAATGGGGTAACAGGCGCTGCCGTTAACCAACCATACTTTGGAGATACTCGTCCAGATATGGATGAAAACTTAGAGCGTACAGACTGGAAAGGTGACGATAAGGACGGTACAGGCGATGAAGGTATCGACCAAATCTTACCAACAGACTTAAAAGGCAACACAAACGGAATGATCGCATTAGCTCGTACACGTCCAGGTAACTACACGTTAACAGTCCAAGCAAACACTGGTGGAGCTCCTGAAGCTTATGTTTATGGATGGGTTGACTTTAACCAAAATGGTAAATTTGACGAAAACGAACGCTCTGAAAAAGCAACAATCACTAAAGATGGTAACGTAACACTAGAATTCAACAACGGACCAATCCTAAACGATCTTCAATTAGATAAATTAGGAGTGCGTGTTCGTACTTCAACTTATGCTCCAGATATTGAAAGCCCAACAGGAATGTCAATGTCAGGGGAAGTAGAAGACTTCGAAACACAAGTAATC
>JABZYV010000012.1:0-40566 GCA_015264955.1 Streptococcus sp.
GTACAGGACTCTATATCGAAGGTCTATTATATGGATTTCATTATAGTGGCGAAGGGTCGAATGATCCGGACTATCGTTTATTAAAAGAACAAGAACTGGAAGAAAAAGGTTCTGAAGTGCTTTGGAATGAATTGAATGCAGTAGATCCAGAAGCCGCAGCGAAGATTTCGGTCAATAATCCTAGACGCGTGATTCGTGCACTTGAAGTGATTCATGCTTCCGGTAAGAAGTTTTCAAGCCTAGAAATTCAAAAGACGCCACACTATGATGCGTTTATTATTGGATTAAATACAGATCGTGCCCTGCTATACGAGCGCATTAATTTGCGTGTAGAACTGATGAGTGAGGCTGGTCTTGAAGAAGAAGCAAGAGACCTTTACGAAAAATCAAAAGGTCTAGATATCCAATCGATTAGTGGAATTGGATATAAGGAATGGATTCCGTATTTTGAAGGGGAACAGTCGCGTGAGGCGATTATTTCGACCATTCAACAAAACTCAAGACGATACGCCAAACGACAATTAACGTGGTTTAGAAATCGACTACCGCAAATTCGTTGGGTGAATTTATTAGAGAATTCAAAAGATAAAGAAGAACTATTAGAAGAACTATCAGCTTTTGTAGAGGAGGGATAGAATGGAACAAAGAGAACGCGTATTAATCGTAAGCGTACAAACGACGCAAACGGATGAGGATTTCGCATATGCTAACCAAGAGCTGGCTCAATTGGTCGATACAGCGATGGGTGAAGTGGTGGCTACCGTGACCCAAAAACGTGAGTCGATTAGTGGACGTACCCTTGTTGGAAAAGGAAAAGTGGAAGAAATCAGCCATCTTGTCGATGAACTAGAAGTGGACCTTGTTGTATTCTATCAATCGCTCACAGGTTCGATGGTGAAAAATCTCAATGAATCGATTAACTGTCGTATCATTGACCGAGTGCAATTGATTTTAGATATTTTTGCGATGCGTGCTCGTTCTAAAGAAGGGAAGCTGCAAGTACAGCTCGCGCAATTAAACTACTTACTACCTCGTCTTTCAGGGCAACGAGAAGGCTTGTCTCGTCAAGGTGGGGGAATCGGTACTCGTGGTCCAGGGGAAACGCGCCTAGAAACGGATCGTCGTTATATTCGTAAGCACATCCAAGATATCGAAGAACAGTTAGAACAAATCAAGAAACATCGTGAACGTTCACGGGAGAAGAGAAAGAGTTCAAACGGGTTCCAACTTGGATTAATCGGATATACGAATGCTGGAAAGTCCACGATTTTAAATCAATTAACGCAGGCGGGTACTTACCAAATGGACCAATTGTTTGCGACTCTTGATCCATTAACAAGACAGGTGGACTTGTTCCCAAACTTCGAAGTGACGTTAACGGATACGGTAGGATTTATCCAAGAGTTACCAACGACATTGATTCATGCGTTTGAATCAACTCTCGAAGAAAGTGCAGATGTTGATTTATTAGTTCATGTGGTGGATGCGTCAAACGCGCAGTTCTCCCTACATGAAAAGACGGTCATCGATTTAGTAAATGACTTGGAAATGCAAGAAATTTCGATGGTGACAGTCTATAATAAGACAGACTTAATCGAAGGCGAATTCCAGCCAAATCTTTATCCATCGATTCAAATTTCTGCAGTAAATGAAGCAGATGTGGAACGATTAAAAGCTTTCTTGAAAGAACAAGTAAAAGCGCAAATGACATACTATGAAGAGTGGTTAGACGTGACTCAGACGAAAGAGTTAAATCAGCTTCAACAGCGTACTCTTGTCGAGTCGTTAAACTACGATGAAGAGAAAAATCAATATTGCGTCAAAGGATATCGTAAATAAAAATAATCAACGGCTTGAAACTCTGAATTCAAGCCGTTTTTTGTGGTGTAGATTTGTAATCTAACCCCAAAACGCGTATAATATTGAAGATAAGGAATTTTTCAGGAGGCCATCATGAAAGAGATAAAAGCACTCTCAGCAATTTTAAAAGAGAAGTTCGATATTTCGTTTAACAACGAGGCATTGCTCGTCGAAGCGATGACTCACTCTTCGTATGCCAATGAGCATAAAGAGATGAAGGGAATCTATAACGAGCGCATCGAGTTTCTTGGAGATGCCGTTTTAGAACTGAATATTTCAGATTGGCTCTTTAGACAATTTCCTCATTTTAAGGAAGGACAATTAACGAAACTAAGAGCACAAATTGTTTGCGAAGATAGCTTATCAATGCTTGCAAAGGAATGTTCTCTGAATGAGTACTTATTACTTGGGAAGGGAGAAACACTGAGCGGTGGGCGTGAAAAGCCAGCTGTTTTATGTGACGTGTTCGAGGCGTTTATCGGTGCTCTTTATCTTGATAAAGGGATGAAAGAAGTGCAACGCTTCTTAGATCAAGTGATTGTTCCTAAGATTAAAAATGGACGTTATGAACTGATTACTGATTTCAAAACTGAGTTACAAGAGTATTTGCAACAAAATGGGACAGTCCATATTCGTTATGAATTGATTAAAGAAGAAGGACCTTCGCACGATAAAGTATTTACTGTTCAAGTAACTGTGGATGGGAAGAAATACAAAACCGCGAGTGGTAAAACGAAGAAGGCAGCGGAGCAAATGGCTGCAAAATTGACTATGGAAGAACTGACACAGAGTTCGCTTTCATAGAAAGAAAGGATTAAAGCATGCAATTAGAAAAAATTGAAATGTCGGGATTTAAATCATTTGCCGATAAGACAACAATTGAATTCGATAAAGGCGTGACTGCGGTTGTGGGACCTAATGGTAGTGGAAAGTCTAATCTTTCTGAAGCGATTAAGTGGGTTCTTGGGGAACAATCGGCTAAGAGTTTACGTGGGAAACGGATGGATGACGTTATTTTCGCAGGTTCTCAAACAAGAAAGCCAGTGAATATCGCCGAAGTGAATCTGTATATCAATAACGAAGACAAAGTGTTGGCAACGGATCAAACACAAGTCGTGTTAACGCGTCGTTTGAATCGTAATGGGGCAAGTGATTTCTTAATTAACAAGAAACCAGTTCGTTTGAAAGACATTACAGACTTAATGATGGACTCAGGGTTAGGGAAAGACTCATTTGCTTTGATTTCGCAAGGGAAAGTAGAGCAAATCTTTAACGAAAAGCCTGAAGAACGTCGAATGATTATCGAAGAAGCGGCTGGAGTATTAAAATACAAAGACCGTAAAAATCAAGCGCAACGTAAATTGAATCAAACACAAGATCACTTGAATCGTGTGGAAGATATTCTTCATGAGATTGAAGGCCAATTAGCACCACTAGAAGAGCAACGCGAAAAGGCGATTGCGTACGTTTCTAAGAAAGAACAGTTAGAAGATGTGGAAACAGCCCTCTTAGCGGTTGAAATCGAAACGTTAAACGCTCAGTGGAAAGTAGCCCTTCAAGAAGTTGAGCAACTGCAAGAGCAATTAGCCCAAACGGAAGCAACATTAGAAAGCCTTCAAGTGGATATTGAGGAAAATCAAGTAAAACTTGAAGCTCGTAATGAAGAACTCGATGCCAAGCAAGAAGAATACGTGGAATTAATTCAAAAAGTCGAACAATTGGATGGTCAACGTAAAGTCTTCGAGCAACGTCGTCAATTTGCGGAACGTAGCGATGAGGAAAATCAAGAAGCATTAGCTGCAGCTCTTCGTGAGTTAGAAGAAGTGGAAGCAAAATTAGCTCTTCTTGAAAAGAATCAAGTAGAACGTAAGGTTGAATTAAAGAACGTAGAAGAGGCTTGGAGCCAATTAGTCGAAGAATTAGACCAATTAAGTCAAAGTAACGAGGAAAGCGTTAAAGAGCTTCAAAATCGTTATATTGAGCAATTACAAGAAATCTCACGTTTAATGAACCAAGAGAAGAACCTTGAGAAGTCAATGGAAGTAAACCAAAATACTCAAGAAAAAATGACGGAGCGTTTTGATTCCTTTGATGAAGAACATCGTGCTTTAGAAGAAAAAGCAAATCATTTTGTTGAAAAAATTGAAGAACTCACTAAAGAAGAAGCCGCTTCTGAAAAACGACTTTCGCAGCTAAGAGAAAGATTAGCAAAAGTGAATGAGAAACATGCAACTCTTTCAAGTGAAGGCATGGAAAAGGAACGCCATCTTCAACAATTACAAGCGACGGTTCGAAGCTTAAAACAAGTTTCTGAAGACTACGCTGGTTATTATCAAGGCGTTCGTGAAGTTCTGAAACACAAATCTGAGTTGCCAGGTGTGGTGAATTCTGTAGCAGAACTAATCCGTGTAGATGAGAAATTAACAACGGCGATTGATATTGCGCTAGGAGCGACGAGTCAACATATCGTTGTAACCGATGAGAAGGCTGCTGCCAAAGCGATTACGTACTTGAAGACGAATCGTTTAGGCCGTGCAACGTTCTTACCGTTATCAATTATTAAAGAAAAACAAGTACCAGATGCGGTATTAAACCAAGCGAAAAAAGTCGACGGATTTATTGGTATCGCAAGTGAACTTGTTTCAACAGATAAAAAATATGCTTCGATTATTAAAAACTTACTTGGAACTACACTTGTGACAACAAACTTACAAGTAGCACAACTTTTAGCGAAACAACTAGGTTACCGCTATCGTATTGTGTCTCTTGAAGGAGATGTCGTAAACGCAGGTGGTTCGATGACAGGGGGAGCTTCTAAGAACTCTGGTCAACAATCACTCGTTCGACGTAACAGTCAACTAGAAACAGTGACGAAGCAATTTGAAGAAGCAAAGGCTGAATACGAAAAATTATCAGCACAGTTCCAAAAAGTGACAGCTGAAAAGAACAAGCTAGAAGAAGAATATCGCGAATTAAATGCAAGTCATACTCAATTGGAACAAACCCTAAACCAATTAGAATTCCAATCAAGATTTGCTCTTGAAGAAGTTCAAAAGCACGAACGCATTCAACAAGCAAACCAATTTGAAATGGATGAACTTATTGAAGCATACGAGCAATTGGAAGAGCAATATGTTGAAAACCATGAGAAATTGGTGGCTCTTCAAAAAGCAAATGCATCCTTGAAAAAAGAATTGGATTACCTTCAATTATCGAATGAAGATAAGACTCTACAAATTCAAGAAAAGCAAAAAGAATTGCAAGAACTTGGAACCAATCGTGCTCGTGTACAAGAGCAATTTAACCAAGAAAAACGTGAAATTCATCAAACGAAACTTCAAAAAACTCGCTTAGAAGATCAAATTGAATTATTACATTCTAAGAAATCGGAACAATCTCGTAACCAAGAGGAAGACGAAGCGATTTATGCGAAGATTCAAGAAGAGTTTGATGCGTTAAAAGGTCAAGTGGATGAATTAGATGCACTGATTAAGGAATTACGTGATGAGCGTGCTGCCCTTGAAATTCATGTAAAACAGTCAGAAGCTGCTAGAACTCAAGCGCAACATCAATTACAAGACCAGTTGAAAAATCAAACACGATTAGAAACAAAAGCGAATCGTTTCGAAATCTCGATTGACCAAAAATTAACGTACTTGAGTGAAGAATACGAATTAACGTTTGAAGCAGCAATTGCTAAAACAACACTCGATATGTCGATTGAAGAAGCATCGAAACTCGTTCGTAGCTTAAAACAACAAATCGAACAAATGGGTGCGGTAAACTTGTTAGCGATTGAAGAGTTTGAAGCGGTACAAGAACGTTTCACATTCTTAACTGCGCAACAACAAGATTTACTAGAAGCAAAACAAACGCTGGAAGAAACGATTACGGAAATGGACGAAGAAGTAACTACACGCTTCAAGACAACTTTTGATGCCGTAAGTACTCAATTTGAGCGCACATTCCCACGCTTATTTGGTGGTGGACGTGCAACGCTTGAGTTAACGGATCCGGATAACTTACTCGAAACAGGGATTGAGATTATTGCTCAACCGCCTGGTAAGAAGCTTCAATCACTCAGTCTACTTTCTGGTGGGGAACGTGCCTTTACTGCGATTGCATTACTCTTTGCAATCTTAGAAGTGAAGCCAGTTCCATTCTGCTTACTCGATGAGGTTGAAGCAGCACTGGATGAGGCGAACGTAGCGCGTTATGGTCGTTACCTAAAAGAATTTACAAACCGTACGCAATTCATCGTAATTACGCACCGCCGTGGTACGATGGAAGAAGCCGATGTATTGTATGGTGTTACGATGCAAGAATCTGGGGTCTCAAAACTTGCTTCAGTTAAGTTTGAAGACTTCGATGAATTAGAAGAAGCTAAATAATAGATAAGGGGTAGATAATTATGTCTACCTCTTATTTTTTGCAGTACGAAGTGGCTTGTTTTGTGGTATGCTATAAGAGATACGTTCAATGAGCGTATCGAGAATATTTTTTTGAAGATGGGATTATTAAAGAGGTGAGATAATGCTTCGTTTGATGCATGTTTACAAAAGCTATGTAGATTCAGATAAACAATTAAATAAAACGTGGATAGAAAGAATTTTCAGTGAAAAAGCGAAAAAAAAGGTTATTAGTGACTTGAATCTCGAAATTCACCAGGGCGAAATTGTCGGTTATATTGGTGAAAATGGAGCAGGAAAGTCTACGACTATAAAAATGATATTAGGAATTATCCCAGCTGATTCGGGAGAAGTGACAGTTTTTGGGAGAAAATCTTTTAATAATCGTAGAAAAAACGCAAAAGATATTGGTGTTTTGTTCGGACAGAAATCTCATTTATGGTGGGATTTACCACTTATTGATTCATTTAATTTTTTACAAAAAATCTATTCAAAAACTTCCAAGCAGGATATGGAGTGGCTGAAATGGTTAATGAGTGAATTAGAAGTGGATGATTATGTAGATCAACCAGTGAGAGAATTGTCACTTGGTCAGAGAATGCGTGGTGAATTCATTTGTGCATTGATTCATTCTCCAAAGCTCGTGATTTTAGATGAACCAACAATTGGAATTGATGTTCAGACAAAGAAAAAAATGATGGAAATGATTTTAAAAATTAATGAACAAAAAAATACGACTTTTATGATTACAAGTCATGATTTTCAAGAAATCGAAAAAGTTAGTCAAAAAATCATTATTTTGGATAAGGGAGAGAATGCTTATCAAGGTTCGATAGAAGATTTTAAGAACCAATATAGTTTTCTAAAAAAGATAATGTTCGAACATGAACAAGGAAAGGCTATAAAAGTGACTCATCCAAATATTAAAGAGTTGGCAAGGAACATTACTTCAACCGAGTTCTTTTTTGATACACGTAACTTATCCGAGGAGCATGCAATTGCTTTCTTTAAAAAAGAATATTCTTCGAATAATGTAGAAGTTTCTAACTTGAGTCTGTCTGAATTAATGACTGTGAAGAAGGTGTTGAAATGAGAGGGCTATGGGCCTATACTGCCTATCAATATCAATCGAATAAGAAATACCAAATGAATAATATGATGACAATTTTGAGCACATTTATTGCTGTTTCTATTCAATACTATATTTGGTTATTTGTGGAAAAAACGAACGGTATTAGAACTGAACAGATTATAATTTATACGATGTTTGCATTGACCTTGTCTAGTGTATTGCCAATGTTTTCTGCAGCAGATTTTATGAATCGAATTATTTTAAAAGGAACGATTGCAAACTATTTACAACGACCGCAACTTCCATTCTTTGTGAATGTAGCTGTTCAATTAGGAAACACTTGGTATAAGATTGTCTATCGCATTATTCCTATTTGGGTGATTTATATGTTCTTTTTTAGAATTAATATCTTAGAAGAAATGGATAGCTTATTTTGGGCTTTATTATCATTAACGCTCAGTTGGATATTAGCCATGATTCTAGGACATGTGATAGGTTTGTTTTCCACATTCTTAATGAGCATCAATGGAACAAAAAGTTTATTGTCAGGTTGTTTATTATTATTTGGTGGGGGAGTTCTTCCAATTGATATTTACCCAGAGTTTTTACGTAAATTCGTACTAAAATTACCTTTTGTAGCGATTCAGTATTTTCCTAGTGCTATGTTAAGTGGTAGCCAATTGTTTTATTACGAAGATGCAATTTTTGTTCAACTTTTTTGGATTGTAGTCTTTTTTGCACTACTGCTTTTGGTACAACAACGAACTTATTTCAAACTAGAAATAATGGGAGGGTAGTATTTTGTTTTACGAAATGAAGTTATATCATAAGATTTATGCAGCATTTATAAAAATGGATATAAAAAGAATTAAGATGTATCCAATAGACTTTCTGTTAGGAAATATGGGATTTTTTCTTGAGACTATTTCAACATTATTTGTCTTGTATATTATTGTCTCTACTACCGGTATTTTAGGTGAATTTAGCGGTTATCAAGTGTTATTTTTCTATGCTTTTTTAATGTTAGTGAATGCTGTTTGGGAGATTTTTTTTGTGACTGTCTTGGAAGTTCCTTATCTGATTCAAACAGGAGAACTTGATATTTTTTTGGTAAGACCTTTAAATGTTTTATTTCAATTTGTGATTTTTCAACTGGATGAAGAGTCGGTATTAGAGGCATTGGTTGCGTTGCTACTGTTAATAGTATCAATTTGTCAGCTGCCGACTTTATGGACTTTAACTTTTTTTGTGAAGTTAGTGCTCTTTATTGTATCTTCAATTCTTGTCAAGTATGCCGTGTATTTACTATTGAGTTGTACGGCTTTTTGGTGGGTATCCAATGATGGACTAAAAAGCATTTTTTGGGAAGTTTCTCAACTTGGAAATTATCCATTGTCGATTTATCCGAATTGGTTGAAGACATTACTTGTGGTGATTCCATTTGGTTTTATTGGGTATTTTCCTGTTAGAGAGTTATTACTTCATACAAAGCAACTTTCTTTAGAAACTTTGATGAATGTATCTTCAGGACCAGTTCTATTTATTCTGATTTATCATATTTTCTGGAAAAATGGATTGAAAAAATACCAAAGTATTGGTGGATAGTAATTTTGATGATTATTTGTGCTCTTTGACTAATCCTAGTATTGAGTCCCTCAAAAGTAAAATTTGGTTGTCCGATAAATCTTTTTACCAATAATTTTATACAAACTTCATCAGTGATTAATGAAATGATTCATTGAAGAAAAGGCTCTTTGTCAAATAGTGTTGATGAAGAATTATAGAACCAATAAGAGGTGGACAATAGAGTCTGCCTCTTATTTTTTTAATACGAATGGCTTGTTTTGTGGTATACTATAAGAGATACGTTCAATGATCGTATAATGAAAGCAGAAATGCTTAAAGGAGTTTTATAGTTGATTAAATTAATTGCACTAGATTTAGATGGAACATTATTAACTGGTGAAAAGAAAATAACTGAAGAAAATAAAAAGGCCATTAAATTGGCCAAAGAAAATGGAATTAAAGTGGTTCTTTGTACTGGTCGACCAATTGTAAGTATTGTTCACTTACTGGAAGAATTAGACCTAATGGGGGACGATGATTACGCGATTAACTTCAATGGTGGTTTGATTCAAAAAACAAAACATGGAGAAATCGTCTATGAAACAGGACATACTGTTGAAGATATGAAGTATTGCCATGAAGAAGTCACAAAAGTTGAGCTTCCATTAGTGATGATTGATACTGTGAGAGCTTATGAGCCAACGCCTCCAGAAGGACGTCCGTCAATTTATAACACATTACCACATCCAATTACGTTTGAACAAAAGAATCCGGAAGATTTCGAAGAAGGACATATCTTTAACAAAGCCGTTCTTTGTATCGAACAAGATATTTTAGATGAAGGAATTGCAAAATTACCAAAAGAATTCTTTGAACGCTTCAACTGTATGAAGTCGAGAACATTTTTATTAGAGGTTGTTCCAAAACATGTTTCAAAAGGGAATGGCTTAAAAATGTTAGGAGAAATTCTAGGAATCTCTCTAGACGAAATGGCAGCGTGTGGTGATGAGGAAAATGACTTGCCGATGTTAACGGTTGTTGGTTATCCAGTAGCTATGGGCAATGGCTCAAAAGAAGTCAAAGAAGTGGCAAAATATGTGACAGCGACAAATGAAGAATCAGGTGTTGCAAAGGCCATTTACCATATTTTAGAAATGAATAAACAAGCGTAAAGTGAGGGGAAAACATGGGATTATTTGATCGAATTAAACGTGCCTTTACCGGTGAAGATGAAGTCATTAAACATGAGGAGACGAAAGAGTCGATTGTTATTGAGAAATATGACAAAGGAATGGAGAAAACGCGTCGTAGTTTCTCAGACCGTTTAAACGAATTCCTTGCAGATTTTAGAGAAATCGACGAAGACTTCTTTGAAGATTTAGAAGAAACCTTTATTTCTTCAGACGTAGGTTTTGAGATGACATTAGCGATTACGGATGCCTTACGTGATGAAGTGCGTCTGCAAAACGCAACGACTTCTGGTCAAGTAAAAGAAGTCATTATTGAGAAGATGGTCGATATTTACGAAAAAGGGGAAGACAACTTATCTGCGCTGAAGAAAGCGGAAGGTCGCCCAACTGTATTAATGTTTGTCGGCGTGAATGGGGTTGGTAAAACAACCACCATCGGTAAAATCGCTTGGAGATTAAAACAAGAAGGAAATAAAGTTCTATTAGCTGCTGGAGATACGTTCCGTGCCGGTGCCATCCAACAATTAGAAGTATGGGGTGAACGTGTAGGCGTTCCTGTAGTATCCGGTCGTGAAGGTGGGGATCCATCATCGGTTGTATTTGATGCGATTAAGAAAGCAAAAGAAGAGAACTTCGATTATTTGTTAATCGATACAGCGGGTCGTCTTCAAAACAAGGTAAACTTGATGAAAGAGTTAGAGAAGATGAATCGTATTATCTCTCGTGAAATTGAAACTGGTGCAGATGAAACATTATTAGTGTTAGATGCAACGACTGGTCAAAACGCTCTTGTTCAAGCGAAACAATTCGGTGAGACAATTAACATTACTGGTTTGATTTTAACGAAATTAGACGGGACGGCAAAAGGGGGAGTAATCCTCTCAATTCGTCACGAATTAAACATTCCGGTGAAATTTATCGGATTAGGGGAGCAAATGGACGACTTACAACCATTTGAACCAGAACAATTTATTTACGGTTTAGTAAAAGATATGCTATAATATATCTATAATAAAATTTGAAATGAGGCGAAATAATGGAAAATAATCATTATGGTGTTGAATCCAGTATTGCTGGAAGAAATCAATTTTTTATGAAAGTGTATGCTTGGATGTTTGGAGGACTAGCAATTTCTGCTTTAGTTGCTTACCTATTCAGTACAGTTCCAGCGCTTTATAGTGCATTCTTCAATTTCATGGTAACGACTAAGGGATACGGAATGTGGATTATCATTATTGCGCAATTAGTACTTGTATTTGTAATGCGTCCAAATTATGAAGAACTTGGTAGACCAATTCGTTATATTGTTTCATATTGTTTATATGCAACATTAACAGGATTTACATTCTTCATTGTAGCACAAGTTTATGAGTTAGGAAGTATCGTACAAGCGTTTATTTCTACTTGTGCATTATTCGTAGGTTTATCAATCGTTGGATTTACAACGAAGAAAGACTTAACAAGTTTTGGTCGTCAAGCAATAGGAGCTTTATTAGGGTTAATCATTGCTAGCTTGATTAACTTGGTCTTCTTCCATAGTTCATTAGTTGAATTAATCATGTCTGGTATCTCATTAGTCATTTTCACCGTGTTAACAATGTACGATACTCAAAAACTAAAAAATATGTATAACTACTACGAAGGACAATCAGCATTAGAAGGGATTGCCATTCTAGGTGCATTAGAATTATACCTTGACTTCATCAATATCTTCTTAGATATCTTACGTTTATTCGGAAGCAGAAAAGACTAATCAACACTTTTTAGCCTAGGTTCGCCTAGGCTTTTTTTGTATTAAATATAGAAGTATTTGAAAGATTCTGAAAACTATTTAATGCATTTTCATGAGAATTCATGTATACTACATAAGTACGCATTAACGAATTAGGAGGATGTTAAATGTTTGAATTAAATGCATTCGATTATGAGGATATTCAATTAATCCCCAATAAATGTATTGTAAATAGTCGTTCGGAGTGTGATACTACGGTTAAATTAGGGAAACACACCTTTAAATTACCTGTGGTTCCTGCTAACATGCAAACCGTTATTGATGAATCTGTTGCTGAATTTTTAGCAGAAAACGGATATTTCTATATTATGCATCGCTTTGATGAAGCTAGCCGTTTACCATTTGTAAAACGAATGAAAGAACGTGGATTAATCTCATCAATTAGTGTGGGTGTAAAACCTCAAGAATATGATTTTATTGTAGAATTGAAAGAAAATGGACTTGTTCCTGATTACATTACAATTGATATCGCGCATGGTCATTCTAATTCAGTGATTGACATGATTAAGCATATTAAAAAGCATTTACCAGAGTCATTTGTGATTGCAGGTAACGTAGGGACTCCAGAAGCTGTTCGTGAATTAGAAAATGCTGGTGCTGATGCTACTAAAGTAGGGATTGGACCTGGTAAAGTATGTATTACAAAAATTAAAACAGGTTTTGGTACTGGTGGATGGCAACTAGCTGCACTTCGTTGGTGTTCAAAAGCTGCACGTAAACCATTGATTGCAGATGGTGGAATCCGTACTCACGGAGACATCGCTAAGTCAATCCGTTTTGGTGCTACTATGGTCATGATCGGATCATTATTTGCTGGACATGAAGAGTCTCCAGGTAAGACTGTCGAAGTGAATGGCCAAATGTTTAAAGAATACTTTGGTAGTGCGTCAGAATTCCAAAAAGGCGAACGTAAAAACGTTGAAGGTAAGAAAATTGTTGTTCCGTATAAAGGTTCTTTAGAAGATACTCTTATCGAAATGCAACAAGACTTACAATCATCAATCTCATATGCAGGTGGTAAAGATATTGAAGCCATCCGTAAAGTAGATTATGTTATCGTTAAAAATTCAATTTTTAACGGAGATTCAATTTAGAATAATTAGCGAGCAGAAGGAGAAATCTTTCTGCTTTTTAGTTTTTCGTATTTATTCTTCGGAATATGTTTGATATACTATGGAAAAGAACTCAGTCAAAGTGAGGCGCAACCTATGTGGTTATTTAATCGAAAGAATCGACATAAAGATGAATTTGAAATGGAAGAGACTTATTTCAACGAATCTGTAGAAGTGGATAGTGATTCTGATGAGGAAGACTACCATCAAATCGCAGATATCATCACAGGTCATAGCGAACGTATCAGAGAGTTATTAGAAAGTTATTTTGATAATCCTGATTTATTGATTGAGGAATTGCGCGAAGATGATGTGGACTGGAATGATGAGTTCGCTGACCTATTGGAACAAGCGCAAGACGACTATTGGTTACTAATGCTATTAACACTTGAAAAAGAATCCTATGCAACTCAAATTTATTGGAGAGATAATGCTAGTACTTTAGCCAGTAAGCTTCCCAAATTAAAGTTGTTAAAAGGAATCGCACAGCAAGAATTGCAGACTTGCTCTGTAGAGTGTTCTGTATCAGAGTATTTAGAGTGTGTTTCTGCAAAATTACAACAAGCGGGAATCGCATTAGGTACGATTGAGTTGGATGATGAGAATGTTTTAATTTTTTCGATATTAGAAAGAAGAGTAGAACGTCTCAACAATTTAATGAATAATGTTGAAAAAAGTTGGAAGCAAATTTCGTAAAGATTACAAAAATGTTACGAATTTGCTTCTTTCTATTTGAAATCTTAAGAATTTCTTTGTAAAATAAATTGAATTACAAGGAGGATAGGAATGGAAAAACGTAAATTTAAGTTTCTTTTGGGATTAATGACATGTGCATTCGCACTTTCTGCTTTAGCGCCAATTGCTGCTGAAGAAACCACACAAGAACCGGGAGAAGGAACTACTGTTGTTGAACAAACAGAGGCTCCAGAAACAACTGTAGCAACAGAGACAACAGAGCAAACAACGACAACAACAAAGTCGAAAGAGCTTCCGATTGAAGAAGATATTTTCGAGATTACAGCTCGTTATGGGTATGATGTTAGTGAATACTACAAACCTGAAGGGGCTATTTTAGTCGATGCAGAGACTGGGCAAATTCTTTATGGTGACAATATTGATAAGCCATGGGATCCAGCGAGTACAACTAAATTAATGACAGCGTATCTTGTGTATGATGCGATTAAAGCTGGTAAGCTCACATTAGATACTAAAATTACGGCAACAGAAGAAGATAGAGCGATTTCTACTATCGATGATATTAGTAATAACCAAATCAGAGCTGGGATTGAATATCCAGTGCGCGATTTACTTTATCTGATGATGTATCCTTCCTCAAACGTTGCGACTGTGATGTTATCACACGCGATTAGTAAATCAAACGAAGAATACATTAAGATGATGAATGATAAAGCGAAAGAATTAGGAATGACAAATTCTAAATTCTATAATCCTAGTGGGGCTGTTGTGTCAGCGTTTCGTGGATTATATGTTGTTGAAGGTGTACCAGATAAGTACAACCAAACAACAGCTCGCGATTTAGCAACATTAGCATATTACTTCTTAAAGAACTATCCAGAATTCTTAGAAATTACAAGAGAACCTGCTGTTACTACAATGGAAGGAACTCCTGTAGAAGAAACGTTCTATACATTGAATCAACTTGCAAGTGGGATGCCTCAAGGATATTTTGATGTAGATGGATTTAAGACAGGTTCATCACCAAATGCAGCTTTAAACCATGTGATTACTGCAAAAGGAAAAGGCCGTCGTCTGATTGAAGTATTAATGGGTGTTGGTAGCTGGAGCGACTATAACACAAGTGTATTTTACCGTGCACAATTCGGGAACGCTCTTTTAGAAAAAGGCTTTACTGAATATCATGAAGAAACAGTGTTAAAAGCTGGGGTTCATGAAATTGATGGTCAAAAGATTAAAGTAGAGAAAGATATCAAAGTTTTAACAAGAGGCGATGAAAAACCAACATATAAACTTGTTGGAGATGAAATCATTGTGGAACATACTTTCCCAACTTTAACAAAAGAGATTAAGTCCAATGTATTTAAAGTGACAAAAGTGGTTGAAGAAACAACGACAGAAGAAGTTTCATCAACAGAAGGTTCAACGAATGGTGGAATCTTATCATTTGATGAAGATAGTGATCTAGGAACATTTGCGAACTGGTTAAGAAGCCTAAGCAAAAATCCTCTATTATTAGCGGGTATTATTTTAACACTCAGCGTATTTATTAGTGGAATTGTTCTTGCAACTGTTCAAGTCTTTAAAAAGAAAGATTAACATAAAAAATAACCCTTGAGAAAATTTCTCAAGGGTTTGTTTTTGCTTATTGGAAGAATGCCCAGAGCCAGTCGATAATAAATCGTAGGCCGATTGTGTAGGCAGCCAGTGTAAATGGTTTAAAGACTAAGATGATAATAATGAATTTCTTATAAGTCATCTTTGTTAAACCAGCGAGCATACATAAGAAGTCATCCGGTGAAACAGGGAAGAACATCATGAATGCAAAGAAGTAGTCGAACCATTGTCCTTTATCTAACCAACTGATATAGCGATTATACGTATGTTCACTAACCATTGATTTTACGAATTGCTGACCGTATTGTCTTGCAAGATAGAAGGCAATGATTGATCCAATCACAATACCGATGTAGTTATAAATGTTTCCAATCCAGTTACCGTAAATATAAACACCAGCGATACTAGTAAGCGCTCCTGGAATGATTGGAACAACGGTTTGTAAGATTTGTAAAAAGATAAAGATTGGTGGACCCCAAATTCCCGCTTGAAGCATATAGGCTGATAACGTCTCTTGTGACGTGAATAGCCCTTTTTGCCATGCCCAAACGATAAAGACCACTGTCGCAATTGCTCCGAGAATTGAAGCAATGTTCATGACTTTTTGAGCCGTAGGGGAAAGTGGTTTTCCTTGTTTAATTTCTTCTGTAGTCATTATTTCTCCTTTTATGATAACAAGTTTCTTTCTGTTGCAACTTTATCATAAAATTGTTGCCACTGTTCTAGAATACTTTCTTTTGAATAGAATTGTTCGCCGCGTTTTGAACCTTCGCAGGCTTTAGCGTAATAATCGGCGTCTTCTTTTAGTTTTGTTAATTCGTCTTTAAACGTTTGTTGACTGTTTGCTTTTAAGTAGTAGTCGAATAAAATTGGTTTGTACTCTGGTAAATCACGTAAGAGTAGTGGGATGTTTGCGTTCATCGATTCTAAAATCGTCATCGGGAATAACTCCTCGAATGACAATTGAAGCATGACATCACCCATATTAAAGAACTCATTCATACGATCACGCTCCACAAGCCCAAGGAAGTGAACGTTATCTGGAAGATCATCCATGTGTTCCATAATTTCTTTACGACCTTCAGAGATACCTTTAAAAGCGAAGTTACCAGCCCAAACAAATTGGATATCTGGCATTTTAGTTGCTAAGTCGATAAACTCAAGAACGCCTTTACGCATTTGAAGCTGACCAGCAGAGACAACGGTAAATTTGTCTGGATCTAATCCGAATTTCTTACGTAAGTCTGCTTTGGATTGGTCTGTAATTTTATAGAACGTTTCACGAGATACGAAGTTTGGAATGTACGTTACTTTAGAACGATCGACCCCATACTTTTCTAAATCATCAATAAAACGAGGGTTTACAGTTACTAAATAGTCTGCTTGTTTATAAAATGATAAAACATATTTATAGAATAACTCTTTAATTGGTTTTGGAAGAGAAATACTTTTTTCTAATGTTTCTGGTAAAAAGTGAACGGACGCTATTGTCGGTTGCTTTTTATTGTTTAAAAATGATTTGAAAAGAAAATCTGGATTAATAGTGTGGATGTGGTTAATATCAGCAATTTTAAGCTGATTTACAACAACGTTATAGCCCTTTAATCCTTCTGTTACAAGGTTTATTTGTTCCTCTGTCGCAGACATAACTCCTTGACCTTTAACGCTGTCTGCACGAGTTAGCATATTGATTGTAAGCATAGTATCTCCTTATAAGTGTGATTCATAGCTATTTTACCATGAAATCGCGCATTTGGAAAATAGGTTTATAATCTTTGGATAAATTTAATGTTTTTGCCTTCTCGGGTGAATTTTTGTATACTAGACAAGAAGAAAGAAACGAGGTCATTTATGAAAAAAGCGAAAAAGTCAAACCGAAAATCTAAAGATGAAGAAATGACATTAGTGGACTGCTATTATATTCCAACGGTGATTGCAGAACAGTTTCGCTTACTTAGAGAGCACTGTGCACTTGAAGTTGAAAAGGAATTAGCAGCGTTATTTCCAAAAGTGACAAGAGAATCTAGAGAAGATGTTGGAGAAGTTGTCGTTTCTTATGATGCAGACGGCGTTTTAACGTGTGAAGTCACATTAAGCCCTGTTGAAGTTTCTAAATTAGAAAAGGAAATCTCAGCAGACCGCCTAAAAAAATACATCGAATCAAAAATAATAAATTAAGAATCATAAACTGGGCAATTGTCCAGTTTATTTTGTTTTTAAAGCCGATATTTTAGAAAGGGTCTATTAGTTTTGGTACAATTAAAGTAAGAAGTAACGAGGTGATTTGAAATGACACATGAAATTCAAAATTTTACATTCCAAAATCCAACAAAGATTTTATTTGGAAGAAATCGTATTGAAGATATTGATAATGAAATTCCTAAAGACGCTAAAGTATTAGTCCTTTACGGGGGCGGCTCTGTTAAGAAAAACGGAGCATTTGATCGTGCTGTTAAAGCTTTAGGAAATCGTGAATGGGATGAGTTTTCAGGAATTGAAGCCAACCCAACATTTGAAACATTAATGAAAGCTGTTGAGAAAGTCCGTGCAGAAAACTTCACTTATTTATTAGCCATTGGTGGAGGATCTGTTATTGACGGGACTAAATTTGTTTCTGCAGCAAGTCTCTTTACAGAAGATCCAGTTGATTTATTTGGATGGGGTGTAGGTAAAGGATTACCTGTCCAAGAAGTAGTTCCTTTTGGGACGATTCTTACACTTCCTGCAACGGGTTCTGAAATGAATGCTGGAGCGGTGATTACTCTTGTTGAGAAAAAGGCAAAAGTAAGTTTCCGTGGACCAAAGACATTCCCTGTATTTTCAGTATTGGAGCCTGAATTGACCTATACATTACCTGTTCGTCAATTAGTGAATGGCCTGCTAGATACTTTCATCCACGTGATGGAAAACTATTTAACTTATCCAGTAGGAGCACTACTTCAAGACCGTTATGCAGAAAGTATTTTGCAAACGTTAATTGAAATTGCACCTCGTGTCATTGACACAGACCATATTGATTACAATGACCGCGGAACATTTATGTGGTGTGCAACAAATGCATTAAATGGAACGATTAACCTAGGTGTACCAACGGACTGGTCTTCACATGCATTAGGACATGAAATTACATTGAACCACGGAATTGACCATGGTCGTACATTATCGATTGTCTTACCAGCAATGATGAAAGTGAGAAAACAACAAAAATTTGATAAATTAGTACAATATGGAAAACGTGTATGGAATTTATCAGGAAGCGATGAAGAGATTGTTGATGAGGCGATTGCTAAAACAGAAGAATTCTTTAAATCATTAGGAGCTCCTATTCGCTTTAGCGATGTGAATTTAGGTGAAGAGGTATTACAAGCTTTAGTGGACGGTTTAACACGTCACAAGAAAGTGAAATTATCTGAGCATGGTGATTTGACGCCAGAAGTTGCAATGGAAGTGTATAAAGAAGCGTTATAGGATAGGTGTTTTGTGTTTCTAACCGTAGGAGGGGATAGAAATGGGTAAGCAGTCCATCTACGAAGAGTTTCTTCGAAATAGAAAGAGGGTTCCCAAAATTCCGTATTCATTCATGAAAGATGCCGTGGATGGGAAGGGTGAGTTCTTTGCCTTTGCACTTGGAAAACGTGTGAAGAGTCAAGACCGATTACCGCAATTCTATCATGCGATGACAAAACTACTGAATCCAAATGTGGAAGTATACGAAGGAATTCTAAAGTTTGATATTCCTGTGATTTACTGGATAGAACCTCTACTTATCCATTGGAAGCAGTTTGTCGACCAGTTATCCTCCGAAATGAAGGACTTCCTATGCGACCGATTAACGGTATTGCTTGAACTCACTACAGTAAAAGAAGAATTTAGATTAGTGTTAATGCTACTAGTATTCTTTGATAATGAAATCACTCAGCGGAAGATTCAATACTTCGAGAAACATAGTTCGTATACTTTCTATATTGTATTTGCAAAATCCTACTCTATTCACGAAAGTCAGTGGAAAGACTATTTAGAAAAATTGGAACCTTCTCTTAGCGGATATGGACGCTTATATTACTTATTTTTCTATCCAATCAGAACGAAAGCAGATGCATTTTATTTGCTGAATGTGATGATGAAACAAGTCAGCATGCGACCTATCGCTGCCAAAAGTTGTATGTATCATCCAAAACTACTTCGTGTCATTATGGCCCATGAAATGACTACAGAGGTTGAACGCAATTATCAACTATGTGTATTGCATGGAACGAGTGATGAACAGTTTATCCAGTGGTTGGTTGAATCCATTTATCCATTGTCGTTTTTAACGAAAAAGAATCGCAGTCTCACTATAGAATCGGTAGCATTATTATGCCGAATGAAAGAATGTTTAGAATTAGAACTATCCACTTGCACAGATGTGGAATCTGAGGAGTTTCATCAATTCCATTATTTAAAAGGACTTGTGGATAAAGTTATATGGTCGTCGCAGTCAAAAGTTGAATCTATAATAGAGGCTTCGCTGAAATCATCCAATCGGGATGATGCCATTATTTTATTTGTACTAAGCAAAACGAATAGTAAACTACGATTTTCACAGTTCAATAAACTGTTAGAAAAAGATCCATTATCGTTAACGGCATTAGAGTATATTGAGAAATCAACTTCGAAAGTGTTTATCGAAGGTACGATTGATTATATAAAAGGAGTTGTAAGACCCGAAGTTTATGACTATATGAAGCAACATTCGACTTTGGTTTTACCTCCTCAATTCTTCGCGCTATCGAAATGGCATGAAGTTATTTTAAATAAGATGATTGAGTTTCAACTCATCGATTACGACTATATTTGGCAAGTGCTTCATTTTCCAGACCATTTAGTGCGCTTGAAAGTGATAGAATTATTAAAAACGCTAAAACTATTGAGTAAAAAAGAGGTGCGATTATTCTTATATCCTTTATATAAGGATGAAATGGACCGAGAATTAAAAGATGAATTCGAAAAAATTGTATGGCAACGATAATGTTTAGAAAGGAAGATTGAATGGCAAGTGAATTAATTGAAAGTAAACTAAAGAATCTTCCTGATTTACCAGGTTGTTATATTATGCGAAATGCTAATGATGATATTATTTATATCGGGAAAGCGAAAAATCTAAAAAATCGTGTTCGCTCTTATTTTAGGGGCGCCCATGATACCAAGACGGAAAAATTAGTGAGTGAGATTCACCATTTTGAGTATATTGTGACAAAGACAAATAAAGATTCTCTCTTACTTGAAATTAACCTGATTAAGAAATATCAACCGCACTACAATATTAAGTTAAAACAAGGTACGATGTATCCTTACTTAAAAATTACATCTGAGAAAGACCCACAACTCGTGATTTCTCATAAGGTAGAAAAGGATGGGGGGATTTATTTTGGCCCTTATCCAAATGTCACTGCAGCAACAGGAACGCAGCAACTCATCCAGAAAATCTATCCACTTCGTAAATGTGGGAAGAATGAAACACGAGCTTGTTTCTACTACCATCTAGGACAATGTATTGGTTGTTGTGATCATGAAGTTTCAAAAGAAGAGTATGATGCGCAAATCAAGAAAATCCAACGATTCTTAAACGGAGATGTGAAGACGATTAAAGATGATTTGACTTCGAAGATGAATGAAGCTTCCGAAAGACTCGATTTTGAAAAAGCAATGGATTATCGTGATCAAATTAAGTACATCGAAGCAACTGTCGAAAAACAAAATATTATGAATGCGGACTTTACGAATCGTGATGTGTTCTCTTATGTTGTGGATCGTGGATGGATTTCAATCCAAGTCTTCTTACTCAGACAGTCGACGATTATTAAACGTGAAGCAGCGATGTTTCCGATTTATGATCAGATAGAAGATGAAGTCCTATCATTTATCATTCAGTTTTATGAAGACCAAAACCATATTCTTCCGAAAGAAATCTTGGTTCCAGAAGCGATTGATCAAGAACTATTATCAGAAACGCTTGGTGTGAAGGTGATGACACCAAAACGTGGCTCTAAGAAACGAATGCTCGACTTAGCAACACAAAATAGTGAGATTTCATTGAATGAAAAATTCAGAAGAGAAGAGCAAAGTCAGTTGAAGACAAAAGGTGCACTGGAAGAACTTTCGGAAGCGTTAGGGTTAGAAAAAGTATCAGTGATTGAATCATTTGACCATTCGAATATTCAAGGAACCAATCCAGTATCTGCGATGGTGGTCTTTAAGGATGGAAAACCAGACCGAAAGAATTACCGTAAGTTTAAAGTGAAGACTGTTGTGGGCAGCCATGAGTTTGCAACCACTCAGGAAGTGATTCGTAGACGCTATTCAAGATTATTAAGAGAAGGTGCTAGACTTCCAGATTTAATCTTAATGGATGGCGGTAAAATCCAAATGAGAGCTGCCATTGAAGTTCTAGAAGATGAATTAGGCCTAGAGATCCCTGTATGCGGAATGGTGAAAAATGAAAAGCATAAAACTGCAACCTTACTTTATGGTGAAGATTACAGAGAAATAGACTTAGATCGAAAAGGACAAGCCTTCCAACTGATTCAACGGGTGCAAGAGGAAGTTCACAGATTTGCGATTACGTTCCATAGACAAGTGCGAAGTAAAAATACATTTGCTTCGAAATTGGAAATGATTGATGGTGTTGGCCCGCAAACAAGAAAGAAACTATTGCGTCATTTTAAAACGATAACAGCAATGAAACAAGCTAGTCTTGAGGAGTTACAAACTATCGGAATTTCCGAGAGGGTAGCCAGAAATATTCTTGAAGAACTAGGTAAATAACTATATAAAATTTCAAAATGAAACAGGTTGAAAAATCTGTTTCATTTTTATTTTGTTTTTCAAGCTTTATTCATTGTGTTTTAATGGGGAGTATGATATCGTTCACTATGTTGAAAAAATAAACAAAAGGTGGTTAAACCAATGAAAAAATGGATGAAAGCTGGTTTCGTTGCTGTGGCTACATTATTAGCAGCATGCGGAGCAAACACGACTAAAACACAAGAAACAACTGTATCAGTTTCAGAAGCGCAAGCGAACTGGGACAAAATTGTTGAATCAGGTGTCATTAAAGTATCAACTGCAGGTACTTTATATCCACAATCTTTCCATAATGATAAAAACGAATTAACTGGTTACGATGTGGAAATTATGAAGGAAGTTGCGAAACGCTTAAACCTTAAAGTTGAATTTACTGAAATGGGTGTTGACGGAATGTTAACAGCTTTAGACAGTGGTATGACAGATATCGCAAACTACTCAATTGAAGAAGGTGCGAAAAACTTCGACGCATACTTACACACTACACCTCATAAATACTCATTTACATCAATGGTTGTTCGTGGAAGCGACAACTCAGGAATTCATTCTTGGGAAGATGTAAAAGGTAAAAAAGCTGCTGGTGCTGCAAGTACAAACTACATGAAGATTGCTAAAAAACTTGGCGCTGAATTAGTCGTATATGACAACGTAACAAATGACGTATATATGTCAGATTTAGTAAACGGCCGTACAGACGTAATCATTAACGATTACTACTTACAATCAATTGCAGTTGCTTTTGCTAAAGACAAATACGACATCAAGATTAACGAAGGTGTATATGCTAACCCATACAGCTCTAGTTTCTCAATTTCACTAAACAACACTGTATTACGTGATAAATTCAATGAAGCAATGGACGCGATGAAGAAAGATGGAACATTGAAAAAAATCTCTGAACAATTCTTCGCTGGCCAAGATGTAACAGAACCTAAAGATTTCAAAACAGAAAAAATCGATATTTCAGATGTAGACTAATATGTTAAATAAAATTTTCGATATTAATATTGCGATTAATAACTTTTGGTTTATTCTTAGTGGATTAGGATATACATTAGGAGTTGCATTGACGAGTTTTATACTTGGAACGATTTTAGGCTTTATTCTTGTATTAATGAGACGGTCTAGATTTCGTTTGTTAAGATGGATTGCGACTTTTCACGTATCCTTTATGCGGGGGACACCAACGTTAGTATTTTTATTCTTACTATATTTTGGGTTGCCTTTCTTAAAAATCACGTTACCAGCTTTAGTCTGTGCACTTCTTTGTTTTAGTATTGCAAGTAGTGCCTATATTTCTGAAGTGTTGCGTTCGGCAATGGATGCAGTCGATAATGGCCAATGGGAAGCAGCGATGTCTCTTGGAATGAGTTATCGACAAACGTTGCAAAAGGTCATCGTTCCACAAGCGTTTCGAATCGCCATTCCACCATTAAGTAATGTGTTACTAGATATGATTAAGGGATCGTCTCTTGTAGCGATGATTTCACTACCTGACATTTTCCAAAATGCGAAGATTGTAGGTGGACGTGAGCAAAACTATATGACGGTTTATATTTTAGTGGCCATTATTTACTGGATTATCTGTTTGCTTTTTGAACAAGGGCAACGATATTTAGAAAAGAAAATGGCACTTTAATAGAAAATAGTACAGAGAACTGTGTAAGAGCAGTTCTCTTTTTTTATACAAACGTTGAAACTATTTGAAGTATAGGCATTTCTTCGTTAAAATGAATAGGACTCAAAAGAACAAATGGTTATCGGAAAGGACACTTATGAATACAAAAACAATTTGGGAGCAACATGGCTTCCACACATTAACACCGATACAAGAAAAGACACAAGAACTCATTAAAGAGGGAACAGATATCGTAGCTATCTCACCAACAGGGACTGGAAAAACATTAGCGTATGTCGTTCCTATTTTGGAAAGAGTAAAGGCAGATAAAACGTTGCAAGCTTTGATTGTGGCGCCCTCTCAAGAATTAGCTCAACAAATTGGAACAGTGATTAGAGAATGGAAAACACCTGAAATTCGTGTGCAAGTTTTAGCGGGTGGGGCAAACGTAAAACGACAAGTAGAGAAGTTGAAAGATAAACCAGAAATTGTTGTAGGAACACCAGGACGATTACTAGAGCTTTCAAAACTTCGCAAATTAAAGCTTCACCAAGTAGAAATGCTTGTATTAGATGAAGCCGATTATTTACTCGATCCAGAACAATTGAATAACACAAGAGAACTTGTAAAGAAACTTCCTTCTGAAAGACAAGTTCTTTGTTTCTCTGCAACAAAGAATAAGAATTTAGAAGAAGTTAATAAATGGATTAATATGTTGCCAACTTTTGTCGAAGTGACTGAGGGAAGTGGAGCGAAGTCAAATGTGGTACATGGTTACATCGAGTGTCCAACAAGAAAACGTGATGAAGTGTTAAGAAAGCTTGCATTTTCCGAAAATGCAAACCAAGCGTTGGTTTTTGTCAATTCGATTGCAAATGCAGCATTACTTGGCGAGAAGTTAGCGTATCATCAAGTTCCAGTTGCACTTTTATCAAGGGACGCTCATCAAACGGAACGTAAGAAAGCTATCGACTTATTTAAGAAGGGACAGATTCCATTTTTACTAAGTACCGATGTCGCACAGCGTGGCCTCGATATTGAAGATTTACCACTTGTCATTCATTATGATATTGCAGATTCAACAGAACAATATACTCATCGTTCAGGACGTACAGGACGTATGGGGAAAGAAGGGTTAGTACTCAGTCTCGTAAATGACCGCGAACTAAGAGACTTGAAGAAGGTTGCAGGGAAACATAAACTAGTTCAGTTTGAACTATATGCAGGACAATTAAAACCAGTCACACAACCGAAAAAGAAAGAAGTAAGTTCTAAGAAACCAACTCAGAAACGAAAGAAGGGGAATAAGAATGGAAATCATCGAGGATTTAAAAAGTCAAATTAGTTTTTTTGGATTCGAAATGACGGATGCTGATAGCTTAGTGGCTTTGGAAAAAGGGGAGCAAACCTTTGTACTCTATTGGGCTAAAGATGGTTTCGTTCTATTTGAAACTTCAAAAGAAGGTGTATGGAGAGCGAATAGACCAATCGTTATCCCTTCAGAACGCATTCAAAAGGTTTCCATGGAGAAGAGACTTTTAGGAAATCCCAAATTAACATTGCAATATCTTGATAAAGAGGAAACTTATGTCTTACCTATGAAATGTGGATTTCATCAAAATCAAAAAGTAGAAGTCAAGAAACTCATGAATACAATAGAAGGATTAAAAGGGTAGTTGTATGGATATCATTAGTTCACCTAAAAATGAAAAAATTAAAGATCTTGTCAAACTTCAGACTGCAAAAGGTCGTAAGAAAGCAGGGATGTATCTTCTTGAAGGAGAGCATCTCGTAGAAGAAGCGATTAAAGAGAAAGCTCCGATGGAATTGATTTTGGTTACTAGTAATCGTCTTGAAGACTACCAAAATCTGTTAGCTCATACTGATGTACAGGTGATAGTTGTCTCTCCAGATGTCTTTCATAAGTTATCAATGACGGAAACCACTCAAGGGGTTTTAGCAGTTGTGAAGATTGTTAAACAGGAGTCATTGCCTTATAGCGGTCGCTTCATTGTGTTAGATGCAGTTCAAGATCCAGGGAATTTAGGAACGATTGTGAGAACGGCTGATGCTGCTGGATTTGATGCGGTTGTATTAGGAACAGGAACGGTTGATTTATATAACGATAAAGTTCTTCGATCCATGCAAGGAAGCCATTTCCATATCCCGGTTTTTCAAGCGGATTTGAAAGATTACTTGCCAACGCTTAAAGATAAAGGTGTGCAAGTAGCAGTAACGGCATTGCACCGTGATTCAAAAGATTACACTATCTTACAAGGAGCAACGGATGTAGCCATCGTCGTTGGTAATGAAGGGCAAGGCGTCTCTGATGACGTGATTGATTTAGCGGATGTTGTAGTGACGATTCCAATGTTTGGGAAAGCAGAGTCGCTGAACGTCGCTATTGCTTCGGCACTATTAATGTATAAAACGAAAGAGAAGAAGGAGTAACAATGGATAATAGACCAAATCCAATGGGAAGGAAACGCCCAATTCTTGAAACGGTTAGAAATATGACTATCATTTTCTTTGCGTTAAGTGCGATTGCAGCATTATATAATTTTACCTTAGCAGCAAGAGTGCTAATTATGGCAGTAGTGATGTTAGTTATCTACATCTGCATGTTTTTCTCTAAAAAGAAGAATACAGAGAGCAAAGAAAAAGAAACAGAAGAGTCGTAATAAAGCTGTAAAATCAATTGACAGAATGTTCGTCTTTAGGTATACTAATTTAGTACTGTTTCAGTAGCTCAGCAGGATAGAGCATTCGCCTTCTAAGCGAACGGTCGGGGGTTCGAATCCCTCCTGAAACGCTAAATTATATAGAGTATTATCGGATTTATTTCGATAATACTCTTTTTTTATTTTTGCTTAGTAAAAATAAAGTAAGAAAAGAGACATATTGTGAATACAGAACCTTAGATTGTGAAACTTTTCATTCTGTTTCAAAAAAATAGTACAGCGAAACAAGCTGTTATAATACATCTTTCACAACTTTTAACACTTTAAAATCGCGATTATAGCAATATTTAACAAAATCTTTGTATTTTTTTACACTTAAGTATTGCAACTAATTTTTATTGTGTTATAATATTCATGTAGATAGCTGTTATAAGTTTCACAACCAATTATCTAAGGAGGAAAAATTTATGGAACAATGGAACGGTTTCAAAGGTAAAGTATGGAAAGAAGAAGTTAACGTCCGTGACTTTATCCAAGAAAACTACACACTTTATGAAGGAGACGACAGTTTCTTAGCTGGACCTACTGAAGCTACTAAAGCTTTATGGGCACAAGTAATGGACTTGAACAAACAAGAACGTGAAGCTGGTGGTGTCTTAGACATGGACACTAAAGTTGTATCAACAATCACTTCACATGGTCCTGGTTACTTAAACAAAGATTTAGAAACAGTTGTTGGTTTCCAAACTGAAAAACCATTCAAACGTAGCTTACAACCATTTGGTGGTATCCGTATGAGTGAACAATCAGCTGAAGCTTACGGATTCAAAATCGACGAAGAAATTTCTCGTATCTTCCGTGACTGGCGTAAAACTCACAACCAAGGTGTATTCGATGCTTACACTCCAGAAATGCGTGCAGCTCGTAAATCAGGTGTTATCACAGGTTTACCAGATGCTTACGGACGTGGACGTATCATCGGTGACTACCGTCGTGTAGCTTTATACGGGGTTGATCGTTTAATCGCTGAAAAACAAAAAGACTTCGCTAACATTGGCGATGGCACTATGTCAGACGATGTAATTCGTTTACGTGAAGAAGTTTCAGAACAATACCGTGCATTATTAGAATTAAAAGAATTAGGTAACATCTACGGATTCGATATTTCTAAACCTGCTTCTAACGCTCGCGAAGCTTTCCAATGGTTATACTTAGGATACTTAGCAGCTATTAAAGAACAAAATGGTGCGGCTATGTCTCTTGGACGTACTTCAACATTCTTAGATATCTATGTACAACGTGACTTAGAAAACGGAACATTAACTGAAGAACAAGCACAAGAACTTGTTGACCACTTCGTTATGAAATTACGTTTAGTTAAATTCGCTCGTACACCAGAATACAACGCATTATTCTCAGGAGACCCAACTTGGGTAACAGAATCAATCGCCGGTGTTGGTGAAGACGGACGTCCATTAGTAACTAAGAACAGTTTCCGTTTCTTACACACATTAGTAAACTTAGGACCAGCTCCAGAACCAAACTTAACAGTTCTATGGTCAACTCGTTTACCAGAAAACTTCAAATTGTTTGCAGCTAAAACTTCTATTAATACATCTGCAATCCAATATGAAAACGATGATGTAATGCGTCCAGAGTGGGGCGACGACTACGGAATTGCTTGCTGTGTATCTGCTATGCGTATCGGTAAACAAATGCAATTCTTCGGAGCTCGTGCTAACTTAGCGAAAACATTATTATATGCGATCAACGGTGGTATCGATGAAAAATCTAAAGCACAAGTTGGTCCTAAATATCAACCAATTACTTCAGAATACTTAGATTACGAAGAAGTAATGGCTAAATACAACGACATGATGGAATGGATCTGTGGTTTATACTTAAACACATTAAACATCATCCACTACATGCATGATAAATACAGCTACGAAAGAATTGAAATGGCATTACATGACACTGAAATTCTACGTACAATGGCAACTGGTATCGCTGGATTCTCAGTAGCAGTTGACTCATTATCAGCTATTAAATATGCGAAAGTTAAAACTATTCGTGACGAAGATGGCGTTGTTGTTGACTATGAAGTAGAAGGCGACTTCCCTAAATATGGTAACAACGATGATCGTGCTGACGAAATCGCTGTTTGGTTATTGAAAGAATTCATGACTAAAGTTAAAAAACATAAAACTTACCGTAATGCTAAACATACAACTTCTATCCTTACAATTACTTCTAACGTAGTTTATGGTAAGAAGACAGGTAACACTCCTGATGGACGTCGTGCTGGCGAACCATTTGCACCAGGTGCTAACCCAATGCATGGTCGTGACACACACGGAGCTTTAGCTTCATTATCATCAGTTGCTAAAGTACCTTACAAATATGCATTAGATGGTATCTCAAATACATTCTCAATCATTCCTAAAGCTTTAGGACGTGAATTAGATGTACAAGAAGAAAACTTAGTTGCTATGTTAGATGGTTATGCTTCTAAAGGTGGTCACCACTTAAACATCAACGTATTCAACCGTGATACATTATTAGATGCTATGGAACACCCAGAAGAATACCCACAATTAACAATTCGTGTATCTGGTTACGCAGTTAACTTCATTAAATTAACTCGTGAACAACAATTAGACGTAATCAACCGTACAATGCACGAAAGCATGTAATCACAAAGTGTGAGGTCGACTGTTCTAAGGAGACCGAACCGGATTACGCAAAAGTGTGAGGTTGACTCGCAAAATTGCTGAAATTAAGAAAACGGATGGGCAAAATCGTCCATCCGTTTTTTAATCGAAATAGCCCTAAAGGACACGAATTGTGATATACTAGAAGAGAAAAGATAGGAGGAATAATGATGAGTGAACCAGTAACTGGATATATTCATTCTACAGAGAGTTTTGGTTCTGTAGACGGACCAGGTATCCGTTTTGTAACCTTCATGCAAGGTTGCCGTATGCGTTGTGAGTTTTGTCATAACCCAGATACTTGGAATATTGGGGGCGGTCATCCGATTACTTCTCAAGAATTACTCGATCAAGCGTTGCAATATCGTGCATTCTGGGGACGTAAAGGTGGCGTAACTGTCAGCGGAGGAGAGCCTTTATTGCAAATTGATTTCTTAATCGATTTCTTTAAACGCTGTAAGAAAGCTGGAGTACACACAACATTAGATAGTTGTGGAATGCCATTTACGTATGACGAACCATTCTTCTCAAAATTCGAAGAGTTATTAGAATATACGGATCTTATTTTATTAGATATTAAACATATTGATGATGAACAACATAAGAAATTAACAGGATGGACGAATAAAAATATTCTTCAATTAGCGGAGTATTTATCAGATAAAGGACAACCGGTATGGATTCGTCACGTGTTAGTTCCAGAACGTTCAGATTATGATGAATATCTCATCCGATTAAGTGAGTTTGTAAGTAAATTGAAGAACGTATTGAAGTTTGAAATTTTACCTTATCACAAATTGGGTGTGTATAAATGGAAGAACTTAGGAATTCCATATAAATTAGACCATATTGAACCACCAACACAAGAACGTGTGGACAATGCTCGTCGTATTTTAAGAACAGACGAATATAAAGGTTATTTAAATGCATAATGAATGAACTGTTATAGTTTAAAAGCTATAACAGTTCTTTTTTTCTAGAAATCTTAGAAATAATGCATTATCTATTGGTTTTAAGTGATAATTATGTTAAAATTGTCAATGTAAATTTATATAGAGAGAGGCCAAATTATGAGTAAATTATTAGTTTTCGGACATCAAAATCCAGATACAGACGCAATTACATCAGCAATTTCATATGCTTACTTATTACGTCATTTAGGAGAAGATGCAGAAGCAGTTGCCCTAGGGACTCCAAATGAAGAAACACAATACGCTTTAGAATATTTCAAAAAAGAAGCTCCACGCGTGATTGGAGATGTTTCAGAAGAAACAAATCGTGTAGCATTAGTAGACCACAATGAAGTTCAACAAAGTGCTACAGGAGTTGAAAAAGTGGAAGTAGAATATGTTGTGGATCACCACCGTATCGCAAACTTCCAAACAGCAAACCCATTATTCTACCGTGCAGAACCAGTAGGATGTACAAATACAATCCTTTATAAAATGTACAAAGAATATGGCGTAGATATTCCAAAAGATATCGCTGGATTAATGGTCTCAGCTATTGTTTCAGACACATTATTATTCAAATCACCAACATGCACACAACAAGATATCGAAGCAGCAACAGACTTAGCAAACATTGCTGAAATCGATGTGAATGCATATGGTTTAGAAATGCTAAAAGCTGGTACAAACTTAGGTAATAAATCTGAAGATGATTTAATCGACTTAGATGCGAAATCATTCCCAATGGGAGGAGCAAACTTACGTATTGCGCAAGTAAACGTAGTGGATCCTGAAGAATTATTAGCACGTCGCGATGCATTAGAAGAAAGCATGCGTGTTGCAAACGATAAAAACGGATATGATACGTTTGTATTTGTGATTACAAACATCTTAACAAGCGTCTCAACAGTATTAGTTGTTGGTGACCATTTAGATAAAGTGGCTCAAGCGTTTAACGCAAGCTACACAGACGGTGTACTAACACTACCAGGAGTTGTTTCTCGTAAGAAACAAGTTGTCCCACCTTTAACAGTGGCTTTTGAAGGATAAAAATTAACGGAGTGGGTGAGGAACATCCTTTAAGTCCTCCCCACTTTTTTAGTAAAGGAAAAGGAAAATGCGAAATCTATTACAGTTAGTGAAAGATGCGCTTGTACCACAATCTAAAAAAGAGTGGACGATTTCTCTTGTAACGATAACGGTGCGTAATCTTTCAGTGATGAAGAAATTTTATACGCAAGTTTTAGGTCTTGTTGTACTGCAAGATTTTGATAACGAAATCCTTATTGGTCACAGTAGGGGTAGCGTTCCTTTGCTTCGCTTAGTTCAAGGTAAAGGAAGTAAAGATTCAATTCTAACAACGTACTACATCGGCTTTAAATTAACAAAACCATTCCAAATGGGCGAGTTAATTAATCGATTGATTTTAGAAGAACAAACAATCACTGCGACAGGTTTTGATGGCTATACGGATAACTTTTATATCTTAGATCCTGAAGGGAATTGCTTAAAGTTTATGATTGAAAGCGAGAGTGGTTCTGAACTCGTTGATGAATATCTTGAAGGGACAGAAATGAATCGTTCGCTTCATGAGTTTATCGATGGAGTCGATGCGATGGCAGAAGAATTTCCACCAACCGCTAGCATCGCACAAGTGCACTATAATGTGTCCGATGTTGAAGAAACAGGAGCGTTTTTAACCGAAGCGTTTCTATTCAAGACTACCTATGATTATGTGACTCGTCGTAAGAATTTTAAAGTGAATCGAGATGGATACTCACTAGCGATTAATGCTTGGGAGTTCATTCCTCATTCACATCAAGATTTTTATGGGGTTTCTGAAATCGAATGGCGTGTTCCAAATATGCGAGAATTAGAAAATCTGGTGTTAAATTTGGAATCAAAAAAAGTGCCGTTTCATTATTATGATGCTGTGCTGAAAGTACCAACAGCAAACGGCATCCAATATTGTTTCAAAGTGGGTGATCATGCATGAGTTTTTTAAACCCATCTTCATATCGTAAATACCGTAAAAACAAAATGATTAGGCATGTATTATCACTCTTAGCCGTTGTCATTTCTGGTTTTCTACAGGCGTTTACACTGAAAGTTTTTATTCAACCATCGAATCTATTGTCTAGTGGGTTCCTTGGAGTATCGATTTTAATGAATCAAATCGCAGAACTCTTTGGGGTAGAATTATCAATCTCAATGTTACTGATTATGCTTAATATTCCAGTTGCAATTTTATGTTACCGAGGAATCAGTCCACGATTCACGTTTTATTCGATTCTACAAGTATTCGTGGGAAGTTTCTTTATTCGAGTATTGAATTTTGAGCCGTTATTTGTGGATGATACAATGCTGAACGTGATTTTCGGTGGGGTATTAAATGGTTTATATGTTTCACTGGCCTTGAAGGGAAATGCTTCTACCGGTGGGATGGACTTTGTGGCTTTATACGTTTCGAACCGTAATGGGAAAACGATTTGGCAAGAAGTCTTCTTATTTAATACAGCATTACTATTAATATTCGGTGCGTTATTTGGCTGGAAACATGCGGGATATTCGATTATCTTCCAATATATTTCAACAAAAGTGATTAGTACCTTCCACCAACGTTATCATAAAGTTACGTTGCAAATTACAACGCGTTATGGTGAAGACGTCATGGATGCTTATTTAAAGACAGTCCGTCATGGGATTTCATGTGTGGAAGCCATTGGTGGTTTCAGTCGAGAAAGAATGTATTTATTACATACAGTATTATCTTCGTATGAGGTGATTGATGCAGTTGCTGTGATTAAAGAAGCAGACCCGCGTGCGATTATTAATCAAATTAGTACAGAAAACTTCTATGGTCGATTCCATAGGGAGCCAGAATAAGGAGGAATTTAATTGGAGAGATATTTAAACAAAGACACATTAAAATCCTTCATTCTGGTTTCATTAGGCTGTTTTATATTTTCGTATACAATTAATGCACTTGTAATTGCTAACCACTTTGGTGAGGGCGGTATTACAGGGTTAACCTTATTAGGGTTCTATACATTACAAATTGATCCAGCCTTATCAAACTTAATTTTGAATGGATTTTTATTACTGATTGGATATCGTTATCTTGAAAGAAAAACAATGGTATATACTGTTTTAGCAGTTTTTGAATTACCAACTTTCTTAAAGGTGACACAGGACTGGCCTGTATTCGTTCCAGAAAACCTAGTTGTTGCTGGTGTAGCAGCTGGAGTATTGGTTGGAATAGCATTAGGTCTTGTTATCCTTGGGAAAGGAACGACAGCAGGTACGGATATTATTGCGATGATGATGCATAAATATTTAGGGTGGAGCGTTTCTTCTTCATTACTAATGATTGACTTCATTATCGTGACACCACTTGCGTTTGTGATTGGTTTTGAAAAAGCAGTTCTAACGTTAATTATGTTATTTATCGCAAGCAAAGTGATTAACTTTATTTTAGAAGGGTTTAATCCACGAAAAGCGATTATGATTATTTCGGATAAATATGATGAAATTGGACAGCGAATCCAAACGGATTTAGATCGTGGAATTACGGTGTTGGATGGACACGGCTTTTACTCAAAAGAGAAGAGACAAGTGTTATACGTTGTTGTCAGTCGTCAACAATTGATGCCAGTTCAACGAATTATTCACGAGTATGATCCAGAAGCATTTGTAATTATTACAGACGTGAACCAAGTTATCGGAGAAGGATTTACATTCTATCTCGATGATAACGGAAATAAACTACATCATTAAAAAGGAGAGAAAAAATGAAATTTAGAAGTTCTTTGGGATTATTAACAGGGATTTTATTGTTAAATGGGAATGCAGTGTTAGCGCAGGAAGTGGAGCCAACTACTGAAGTAGCTTCGACTACTACGCAAGAGCAGACTGCACAGACTACTGAAAAAGTAGAAAGTACAACGGAAGCATCAACTACACAAACGCAGGAAGTAACAACGGAAACTTCTACAACAGAAGCTCCAAAGTATACTGGTTGGGTAAAGACTTCAGATGGAACATGGTATTTTTATAATGCGGACCACACGATGCTTACTTCAAACTGGAAAGGTGACTATTACTTAGAAGCTGATGGTAAAATGGCTACAAGTAAATGGGTAGACAACTATAAGTATTACGTCGATGGTTCTGGTAAATGGGTCCCAGGAAAGGTTAAGAAATCTGGATGGGTCAAAGAAGGCGGTTATTGGTATTTTTACCTAGAAGGTGAAGAGTTACTTCGTAATAACTGGAAAGGTAATTATTATCTTGGTGCCGATGGTAAAATGGCAACTGAAAACTGGGTAGATAACCATAAGTACTATGTGGATAAAAACGGTGCTTGGGTTCCAAATCGTGTGAAATCTGCTTGGGAAAAGATTGATGGGATTTGGTATTACTACGAAAACGGACAACCCGTTAAAAATGTCTGGAAAGGGAACTATTACCTTCAAGAAGACGGTACGATGGCTACCAATAAATGGGTTGAAGATTACCGTTATTATGTTGGTGCCGATGGTTACTGGGTAAAAGATAAAAAACTCAAGAACGGTTGGGTTAAAGAAAATGGTACTTGGTACTACTATGAAGGTAAAGAAGAGCGTGTGAAAAATGAATGGCGTGGAAACTATTATTTAGGTTCTACTGGTGCCATGGTTACAAATCAATGGGTTGATAACGACAAGCATTATGTAGGTGAAGATGGCGCTATCGTTCCAGCTGCGATTAAAGGGAAAGATGGCTGGATTCAAGAAGCTGATGGTACATGGTATCATTTTAAAAACGGCATTCCAACACGTAATAAATGGGTAGGAGACTACTATTTATTGGCAGATGGTAAAATGGCGACAAATCAATGGGTTGACAACTATCGCTATTACGTAGGGGCTGACGGAGCTTGGCTACCGAACCCATCTTCTAAAGGAAACCAAAAAGAGATTCTTTTAGATTTAGCACGTGGATATATCGGTGTTGAACAATTTGATAGCCGCCACAATACGATGGTAAGTATTTATAATTCTGGAAAGAGTAGTTATAGTGGTTACCGTGTAAGTACCTATGATGACTGGTGCGATATCTTTGTTTCATCAATGTATCAACATAGCGGACTAATTGACTTAATTGATAAAGAAGCATATGTACCTCAACATATTCGCTTGATGAAGAATAAAGGGATTTGGATTGGAAAATCAACACCACAACCAGGAGATGTGATTACATTTGACTGGAACATTGACGGTGTAGCCGACCATATTGCCATTGTTGAAAAAGTTGAAGGCGATAAAGTGATTACGATTGAAGGAAATACAAGTGATCGTAATTATGATGAATCAAAAGTCGTTCGTAAATCACATAGATTGAATGCTCGATATATTATCGGGTATAGTCGTCCGCAATATAAATAAATTGTTAAAGAAAGCTAGTCCTTAGGGATTAGCTTTTTTTCTATGGTAAATAGGAATTGGAACCGATAAAAAACAATTTAAAAGTTAAGATTTCTTTAAGTGAGTGTATGGTTATGGTAAAATAGACTAAATCATAAAAGCGATTTAATTTAAATAAAGGAGGTAGCTTTATGGTAGGAATTATCATTGCAAGTCACGGCGAATTTGCAGATGGAATTAAGCAATCAGGTTCAATGATTTTCGGAAATCAAGAAAAAGTTGAATCTGTTGTTTTTATGCCTAGTGAAGGACCTGAAGACTTACAAAGAAAACTGCGTGAAGCAGTTGAAAAGCTAGAGACTGAAGAAATTCTATTTCTAGTAGACTTATGGGGTGGTAGTCCATTCAACCAAGCAAACATCTTGTTTGAAGAAGACCCAGACCACCGTGCAATCGTAGCTGGTTTAAGCTTGCCGATGTTAATTGAAGCGTACGCAAGTCGTTTCTCAATGAATACATCACATGAGATTGCAAAAGCGATTGCGCCAACAGCTATTGAAGGTGTGAAGATTCGTCCTGAATCACTTCAACCAGAAGAGAAGAAAGAGGAGAAAGCAGAATCTGCTGCTCCAGTTTCAAATGGTGCAATTCCAGAAGGAACTGTCATCGGAGATGGCAAAATCAAATTTGTGTTAGCGCGTGTGGATACTCGTCTTTTACATGGACAAGTAGCAACAAGCTGGACAAAGGCAACAAATCCAAATCGTATCATCGTTGTTTCTGATAAAGTTGCAAAAGATGATTTACGTAAGAAGTTAATCGAGCAAGCGGCTCCAACAGGAGTTCGTGCGCACGTGATTCCACTTAAGAAATTAGTGGAAGTATATAATGATCCACGTTTTGGGGATACAAAGGCATTATTATTATTCGAAACACCTCAAGAAGCACTTGAAGTGATTGAACAAGGTGTGAAAATTGATGAGTTGAATATTGGTTCAATGGCGCACTCAGTCGGTAAAGTTCAAATTAGTAATGCATTATCTGTTGACCAAGATGATGTAGAAACTTATAAGAAACTTCGTGACCTAGGCGTGAAGATGGATGTTCGTAAAGTAGTTTCTGACTCTCCAGCGGATATCTTTAAATTAATTGAAGCAAAGTCTAATGAAGGCTTAAAACTATAACATACAGATAGGAGATTATTATGGATTTTAATGCAATTCAAATTATTTTAGTCCTAATTGTCGCATTCTTAGCTGGTTTGGAAGGAATCTTAGACGCATTCCAATTCCATCAACCAATTATTGCGTGTACATTAATCGGACTTGCAACAGGACATCTTTCTGAAGCAATTATTCTTGGCGGTTCATTACAAATTATCGCACTTGCTTGGGCTAACGTTGGGGCCGCAGTTGCACCAGATGCTGCCTTAGCATCAGTAGCGTCGGCTATTATTTATATCAAAGGGAATGACTTCTCTGATGCTGGGCGTAACTTAGCGATTGGTACTGCAATTACTTTAGCAACAGTTGGTCTTGTATTAACAATGGTTGTACGTACATTAGCAGTTGGTTTAGTTCACAGAGCAGATGCTGCAGCTGAAAATGGAGATTTCCGAGGCGTAGCCTTCTGGCACTATGTATCATTATCAATGCAAGGATTACGTATTATGATTCCAGCAGGAGCACTTCTATTCGTATCTTCAGAAGTGGTTCAAGAATACTTAAAATTAATTCCAGAATGGTTTGCAAATGGGATGACAATTGGTGGTAACATGGTAGTAGCAGTAGGGTTAGCGATGGTTATTAACTTAATGGCTTCAAAAGAAACATGGCCATTCTTCTTCATCGGTTTTGCTATTGCTCCATTAAACGAATTAACTTTAATCGCTACAGGGGTTATCGCATTAAGCTTAGCATTTATTTATTTAAACTTATCAAACAACAGTGGAAATGGTTCAGCTGGTGGAAATTCTGGTTCAGGAGACCCACTTGGTGACATTTTAAATGATTATTAAGGAGAGTGAATGACATGACAGAGAAAAAAGTATCTTTAACTAAAAAAGACCGCTTAAGCGTTATGCTACGTTCACAATTCTTACAAGGTTCTTGGAACTATGAACGTATGCAAAATGGTGGGTGGGCGTTCTCGCTTATTCCAGCATTGAAAAAATTATATCCAAATCCAGAAGATTCAAAAGCAGCGTTAAAACGTCACTTAGAATTCTTTAATACACACCCATATATCGCTTCACCAATTCTTGGGGTAACATTAGCACTTGAAGAAGACCGTGCAAATGGTGCGCAAATCGATGATGCAACGATTCAAGGGGTTAAAGTAGGGATGATGGGACCTCTAGCAGGTATCGGTGACCCAGTATTCTGGTTTACAATTCGTCCTATTTTAGGAGCGATTGCTGCAGGGTTAGCTGCAACAGGTTCAATCATTGGACCATTGTTCTTCTTCATCGTTTGGAACTTAATCCGTATCGCATTCATGTGGTCTACACAAGAATTAGGATACCGTCAAGGTTCTGAAATCACAAAAGACTTATCAGGTGGTATTTTACAATCTATTACAAAAGTATCTTCAATCGTGGGGATGTTTGTAATGGGGATCTTAGTACAACGTTGGACAAGTATGAAATTCCCACTTGTGTTAACGAGAGTAGAATTGAAACCAGAGCAATATATTCAATTACCTGGAGCAGATGACGTTGTTAATGGAGGCCAATTAGGAGATATTGTTACTAAATTACTAGGTGGTAAAACATTATCACCAGAAGCTGTGACAACACTTCAAGATAACTTAAACAAGTTAATCCCAGGGTTAGCTGCATTACTATTAACATTCTTCGTAATGTGGTTATTGAAGAAAAATGTAAAACCAATTTACATTATCTTTGGGCTATTTGCATTAGGTATTTTAGCTGGATTAACAGGAGTAATGGCTCCTTAATAAAGAGGACTGGAGAGTAGACTATGGTTGTATCGTTAAATACAAAAGCCATTTATAAGACAAAAGCAAACCTATTTAATGGGGGCTTTGGATATACCAATGGGGATATTCTGATTGGAGACCGTGCTTTTGAATTTTACAATCATCAAAATCCAGAAAGCTATCTTCAAATTCCGTGGGAAGAAATTAAACTGGTAAGAGCTCATGTGATGTTTAAAGGGAAGTTTATTCGGGCGTATTATATCGATACGAATTCTTCTAAAACATTCCAGTTTGTATCTAAAGATTCTGGTCGCACTCTTAAAATGATGCGAGAATTTATTGGAAACGAGAAAATCGTGAAAACCGAGCCAATCATCAGTTTTAAAAAACTTTTCAAAAGATAAAGAAAAGGCGAATGTGTAAAAACATTCGCCTTTTTATTTTTGATGGATATGAGTAACAATAAATGGATAGTACTCTAATGAGATGTTTAAATCAACTTTATCATATATGATAAATTCTCCATCCGTTTGAGCTTTGATTGGTTCATTAATTTGAATACGTGCAGAAGTACAATTATATTTTTGTAAGTTATTAGGGAAATGCTTAAAGTGAGTTCCGTTGGTTAGAATAAACGGGAAGGCTTTAAGTATGGTAAATGCACTTACTTTTCGCGCAATCACTATTTCAAAAGAATGATTTCCTTGTTTAGCTGTTGGAACAAAACGAATACCACCACCGAAGTAGGAATGATTAAACGCCCCTACAAGCAGATTCTGCGTCACTGAGAAACTTTCACTGCTATTTAGAGTGATAATTGCATCAAATTCTTCACGCTCTCTAAATGCCTTTAAAATGGGTGTGAGATAAGATGCTTTTTTAATGCCGTTGGATTCAAGAACGGCTTGGCGTTGATGCTGATTTAGTTCGCAAATAGCCGCATCGATTCCAAAACCAAGTGAGTTTAAAGCAACGCCTGATTTATCTGAATATTTTTCATGGTAGGAGAGGAATTCTAAATCTACTGTTGGAGCTGTTTGAAGGTTCAAGACAAACTTCTCAGCATCATGAATCAGATTCATTTCTCGTGAAAAGTCATTTCCCGTTCCTGCTGGTAAATAGGAAAGTGGGACAATGAGATGATGTTGTTTCAAATATTGTAAGGCTTCATTCAGTGTCCCATCTCCACCAATAATGACGACTTTAGTGTGCTCATTTCTTTCTGGCAAATGCTTTTCAAGAAGCTCAGGGAGTTCACCAGCTCTTTGTGTTTGGAATAGCTTAAAATGGATACTATGTTTTGTACAAGCTTCCACAATTTGATTAATTTGAAGTTGTCCGGAATGACTTCCAGACATCGGATTCCCAAAAATAAATAAATTCATGCTAAACTTCCTTTCAATGCCATTATTATAGCATAAAACTAGACAAAATAGAGTGCAATTTTGACGGAATACCGTATAATAAAGACGAGGTGAAAGTATGGCAAATGATTTTTTTGAACACGTATTAAATCCAACGTGGAAGAATTTACCTAGTGAGTCGAAAGAAGTGGTCTTTCGAAATGTATTAAGATATTTTGTAAATCCAATGTCAACCATTGAGAACTTAAGAAGTGTCAAATTTGAATTTGGTGGAATCACCAACGAAACTTTTGAAGTCACGATTGATGGAAGAGAGTTTGTCTTTGTTCCTGGTCAAAATGAGGTTATTTTAGGTTGGGACAGCGGCTTGTCAGGGCTATCTGGTCTTGACTGTAGTGAAGAACGTCAAGAGCTTCGTTATGCCTTTAAACGGTATTTAAATCAACATCTAACTGGCTTTATGTTTCTGAATCAAGATGTTCAAGAAAAAGACTTATCGAGTGAAAAATTGACGACTCAAATCGTTGAAGATGGCATTAATTTGATGACCTCTGAATTAAGAAAGGTCGATATTCCAGCGATGTTAGTCGAAAAGAAACCGAATTTTGTGGGACTACGCTTTATCGGAAACTATTCAGTGGTCACAGGACAACTTACAGGTGCCGAGGAACCTTCACCTGAAACTCTTGAGATTTTAGAAGAAGCGGTGACTCCAGATAATTCGATGGAAGCTTTAT
>JABZYV010000013.1:0-39606 GCA_015264955.1 Streptococcus sp.
ATCGTATCCACCATTACGCCGTTTTCGTCTTCGATACTTACAAGCTTGTACACACAGCCAAGCGCTGGTTGGTCATACGCTGTAATTAAACGAGTACCGATTCCCCAAACGTCGATTTTAGAACCTTGCATCTTCAAGTTGAGGATTGTTTTTTCATCTAAGTCACTTGATGCATAAATTTTCGCTTTTGTAAATCCAGCTTCGTCTAATTGTTGACGGACTTTTTTCGACATATAAGCCATGTCACCACTGTCGATACGAACGCCTAAGAAATTAATCTTGTCGCCGAATTCTTTGGCTACACGGATAGCATTTGGAACACCAGATTTCAAGATATCATACGTATCCACTAAGAATACGCAGTCACGGTGACTCTCGGCATACGCTTTAAATGCTTTGTAGTCATCACGGTACGCTTGTACTAATGCGTGGGCATGTGTCCCAGAAACTGGAATGCCAAACATCTTGCCGGCACGAACGTTACTTGTCGCATCGCATCCACCGATGTACGCTGCACGTGTTCCCCAAATTGCCGCATCTAATTCTTGTGCACGACGAGTTCCGAATTCTAATACTGGATCGTCTCCTGAAACCATACGTACACGGCTCGCTTTTGTTGCGATCAGTGTTTGGAAGTTGACGATATTTAATAAGGCCGTTTCAATTAATTGGCATTCCGCAAGTGTTCCTTCTACTTGCACCAATGGTTCGTTTGCAAAAACGAGTTCCCCTTCTACTGCAGAGCGAATGCTTCCTTTGAATTCGAAGTTTTCTAAGTATGTTAAGAATTCTTCTGGATAATGTCCAAGTCCACGTAAATAGTCAATATCCGTTTTTGAGAAACGTAATTGTTCAATGTAACGAACAATGCGTTCTAGTCCAGCAAAAATCGCATATCCATTTTCAAATGGTAATTTTCTGAAATACGCTTCGAAAATGGCTTTTTTCTCATAAACGCCTGTTTCCCAGTAGGTTTTCATCATATTAATTTGGTATAGGTCTGTATGTAGCGTTAAACTATCATCATTGTAAATTGAGCTCATCTGTCAATACCCCTTTTTTATTGTAGTTACCTCTTTATTTTACAACAGTTCCGGATTAATGTACACGGTTGGCGACTTGAGGGCTGTTAAAACGCAAAAAAGGACAAGCCTTTTCAGCTTGCCCTACAAACGATTCGTCTATTAAACGTCTAAGAACCCTTCGTGCGGAGTCATGTTAAAGTATTCCGCAATTTCTTGTAATTGCACATCTGTAATTTCTTGTAAGATTTTTCCGCCTTGAGCCCCTACTTGAGAGTAAATCATCGCAGCTTTCTCAATCACTTCGATTAAACCATATGTTTCATCAAGGGAGTCTCCTGCCGCAAATAATCCATGATGTGGCCAAATCACGGCTCTAAACTCTGCCATTTTCGCAGCTGTTGCTTCCCCGATTGCGTTTGTCCCAGGTGTCATATAAGGAATCACGCCGATACCTTCTGGGAAGACCACGATTGATTCAGCTTGCATTTTCCAAAGAAGTCTTGATAAATGACGTTCGTCTAATGGTTGTGTGAAGCTTAATGCGATTAAGTTTGTTGGGTGACAATGGAAGACCACTTTATGATTTGGATTCACTTTGAGTCGTTCGATATGGCTCATTAAGTGGCTCGCGAATTCTGAAGTTGGTTTCCCACCATCTTCGAATCCCCATAGTAATTCTGCTTTTTGTCCGTCTTCTGAAATACGAACCAAACCTAAATCCAGAAGCGGTTGGTTTGTCACGTTTCTGAAGTAACGGCCTGTCCCTGTTACTAAGTAATAGTAGCCCGCAAGCGTTGAAGCGTCGAACCCTAAGTCGAGGACGCGTTTTACTTCTTTGACGTCTTCATAGCCTTCTACTTCGCTCGCTTCCAAGCGCACTGACACGTTCCCGCCATTACGTTCGTCCCAGTAACGTAAGTACGATTCTTTTGTCAGTTCACATAATTTTTTTACCGCTGGTGATTCAATAAATTTTGTCATTTCTCAGTTCTCCCTTAATTTCTTTGTGATAACACTTGTTCTTCGTATGCTTTGACTTCATTATACCATGCAAGCCCGACTGGTACACCATTTGTTTCGCAGAAATAATTCCAAACATCGGCATATGGGAAGTCTTTTAATTCTTCTGTTACAACTAAACGTTTAGTTAAATCTTGCTCGAGTTCAATTGCTCGTAAATCTTCAGTAGGTTCTAGTAAAGCTTTTAGTAATGCTTTTTGAGTATTGCGCATACCAACAACCCATGCAGCGATACGGTTAATTGTCGCATCGAAAAAGTCTAATCCGATTACGGCTTTATCGAGTAAATCATTACGAACGATTTCTTTTGCAATTTCTTGAAGTTCATCGTCCATAATCACCACATGGTCACTATCCCAACGAACAGGTCTTGAAACGTGAAGCATCACGCCTTTACTGAACAACGCCAGTGAGGATAATTTATTCGAGATAGTTTCTGTTGGATGGAAATGTCCAGCATCTAATAAAATCATTTTTCCACGTGTGAGGCCGTATCCCATATAGAATTCATGAGAACCGACTGTATAAGCTTCGGCACCAATACCGAATAATTTACTTTCTACAGCGTCTTTGTTATAGCGTTCGTCAATATCTTCGCTGAAAATTTCATCAAGAGATTCCATCAACCGTTTGCGTGGCGTTAAGCGGTCTACTGGATTATCTTTGAATCCATCTGGAACCCAGAAGTTCGTGTAGCATGTTTCTCCAAGTTCTTTCCCGAAGTATTCTGCAACACGACGTGAACGTTTGCCGTGTTCAATCCAAAAAGCACGTACTTTTGGATCTGGGCTGGAAAGTGTAAATCCGTCTTTCATCATCGGATGTGAGAAGAAGGTGGGGTTGAAGTCTAATCCTACTTGATGTTCTTTAGCCCAATCCACCCATTTCTGGAAATGACGTGGCTCGATTTCGTCTAAGTCCACTTTTTCATCTGTATCAAGGTAAATCGCATGCAAGTTTAATTTATGCTTCCCTGGAATTAATGAGTAAGCTTTCTCGATATCTTGACGTAATTCCTCAGGAGTTCTTGCCGCACCGGGATAGTTCCCTGTAGATAAGATTCCTCCTGTTAATTCTCCGTCCGCATTCCAAAATCCGTGAACATCATCACCTTGCCAGCAATGCATCGAGATTTTAACATCTTGTAATTTTTTGAGTACGGCATCTGTGTCAACGCCAATTGCGGCGTATCTTTTTTTCGCTACTTCATATGCTTGTTTTACTGCTGATTCAACCATTGTTTTTCCCTCTTTCTGTTTGTTGTTTCCATTGTTGTAATAATTGTTTGTTATCAATTCCCTCTGGTTTGAATGTATTTAATTCAATTTGTTCTCTTAGGAACTGACGAGCATACTGCAGAGATTCAAGTTTTCCATCTGCAATCATTTGGACTAATAGATTTCCTAGAGCTGTTGCTTCTCCTGGTCCTGCCACAACCGTTTTTCCCGTAACCGTAGCTGTCAATTGGTTGAGGATGGATACATTTGACCCTCCTCCAACAATATGAATCGCGTCAAAGGAATGTCCCACGAGTCGTTCTAAATACTCTAATTCATAGGCATATAATAGCGCGAGATTCGAATACACACACATGGTGAGTTCGCCAACCGTCTCTGGCGCCTTCTGATTGGTTTCTTTACAATACGCTTGAATTTCTTCGATCATATTTTGTGGATTCGTAAATCGTTCATCATTTAAATCGACAAACTGTTCAAACGGTGGCACTTCTTTTGCCGCTTTAGCCATTTCTTGATAGGAATATTGATAGTCCAACATACGAGCAATTTCTTGAATGCTCCACATACCCGTGATGTTTTTTAAGAAGCGAATCGTTTCGTACGCTCCCCATTCATTCGTATAATTCTGTTTCTGTGTTTCTGCGGTAATGAGCACTTCTTTCAGCTCCGTTCCAATTAACGACCACGTCCCACTTGAAATGTAAGCAAAATGCTCATCGGTAGCTGGAACCCCAACGACCGCAGATGCTGTATCATGTGTGGCTACTGCATATACATGAGTCAGTGGCAAATCGTAAGCAGCTCTTATTGCATCGGTTACGTCTCCAATATACGTTCCAGCAGCTACCAACTCTGGTAATTGATGCGCTTCTAATCCAGCAATTTCGAGTAATTCTACATCATACTTTTTGTGATGCGGATTTAATAATTGAGTTGTTGAGGCGTTCGTCTCTTCGGCAACCATCACTCCTGTTAACTGATATGCGAGGTAGTCCGGAATCAGTAAGCTCTTCTCCGCGTTTTGTAGTACCTCTTTTTCTTCTGAAGCATATTGGAACACCGTATTGAACGGAAGAAATTGAATTCCTGTTTTTGAATAAAGGTCTTCTTTTGAAATTTTCGCAAAGACATTTTCCACACCCTTTTGTGTGCGAGAATCTCTATATGCAATCGGATGTCCTAATTTTTCTCCATCCTTTACTAGAACATAATCGACTGCCCAAGTATCGATTCCAAGGGTGCATTCTTCAATGCCACGCTCTTTTACTTTTTCTAAACCCATCAAAATGTTTTCAAACAAGTCGTCGATGTTCCATCGGTCATGCCCATCTACTTGACCAAAGCCATTTTTAAAACGATGGACTTCACTTACTTCGAAATGATTATCTTCATATTCTGCTACAATGACACGTCCACTCGAAGCGCCAATATCTACTGCTACATGCACACTCATAACTTCACTCCTTTACGGTTCTCTCAAATTCATTTAACTATGTTTTGACTTATGCTACAATAACAACAAGTTATTCAAATCGTATCAAATATACAGGAGAAGAAAATGCTTTCAATTATCGATTATTTAACCAAAGAAACAGACATTGAAACAAAGCAAAAAGAAACTGGAAAACATATCCCCGATTATGACAGTCGATACGCGGGTCTTCCTCGTTTGACAAACGATTTATTTCTAGCCAATCGCTCGATTTATATTAGCAAACATAACCGTTACGCTCCGTATCCAAAACACACTCACCAATTTTTGGAGTTGAACTATGTACTACAGGGCCAATGCCAACAAATTATTAACGATACCCCCTATACGTTTTACGAGGGGGATATCCTGTTGATGGATGCCGGTAGCGCGCATGCAATCGAAGCACTTGGAGAAGACGATTTGTTAATTAACATTGTTTTTAAAGATACTCAAATTTCCTTGAAGAACTTGGAAGAATTGCAGGGACAAAATAGTATTTTGTATCAATTTCTCTTAAAGAGTCATACACATATTCAGTCTGCGGAAAACTTTATCGTTCTTCAGTCGGATAAGACAAATAAATCAAAGAACTTAATTGAATTAATGCTGAATGAATACTTTGATCCAAAACCATTTTCCAACCAAATCTTGGAACATTACTTAAGTATTCTCCTATTCGAGCTTGCGCGTTCCCTACCAACCCTTGGCGATACCGTTCGTGATGCGAATGACCCATATGTGCAAGTACTTGAATTAATCGACCAAGAATACTCGACGCTGACTCTTGCCAAGGCAGCGAAGGAATTGAACTTTAATAAAAACTACCTCAGCAATCTGATTAAAGAAAAAGGAAATGCTACCTTTACCGAACTGCTCAATCAGAAAAAAATAATGATAGCCCAGTTGCTCTTAAAATCAACCAACTTCTCGATTGAAAAAATCTGCCAAACAGTTGGTTATTCCAACAAGACTTATTTCTATAAACAATTCCAAAATCAGTTTGGAAAACTGCCCTCACAAGTACGAAACACAAAAGAGCTGTCCTGACAGAACAGCTCTTTCACTTTATATTTTTTCTTCCACAAAATTATCCCATGCTTCTTTAAGTAGCGTAACAGTTAACTCCTTTGTGCTTTCGACTCTTTTAAATGCTTGAGAAAGAGTTTCGTCTCCAACACCTACAGAACAACTTCCTGCACTATTAATAGCTGCTATACCTGCAATCGAATCTTCAACACCAACACAGTCGTTTGACGCTAGACCTAATTGTGCGGCTGCCACTTCAAAAATTTCAGGATTCGGCTTGCCTTTAGTTACTTTTCCTGGATCTACAATAGTATCAAAAAAATAGAGTAATCCGATTTTTTTAAGTATAAAAGGTCCATTATGGCTTGCTGACGCCAGTGCTATTTTGACGCCTTTTTGCTTCAAGTCATTTATTAATTCTTGAATTCCTGGCAAAATATCCTGATCGGTTAATTGCTCTAATGATTCAATATAAAATTGATTCTTTTTATTCGCTAAATACTGAAATCTTTCTTCATCTACAGATATATTCAATTCATCAAGAATAATTTTTAGCGAGTCCTCTCTACTGACACCCTTCGTGCGTTCTTCAATATTTTCTGGCAATGTGAGGCCGAACTCATCTTTAACGAGTTGACTCCACGCAGAAAAATGATAGGTTGCTGTATCTGTAACGACACCATCTAAATCAAATAATACACCTTTCATTATACAATCACATCTTTCATTTTATTATGACCTGGTTTAAGATAGATTTCATCTCCATTTGAGGATACATACTTGGCAATTGTACGTCCTGGTAATATAACATCGACTAATACCTCGTCGCCACTGTATCTCCAAGAAACCGATAATTCACCATTAGCAGTTTGAAGAGCTCCTTTCACCCATTCTAGACGGTTGGTAAAGTTTGGTTGAATCACATACGTCTCTGTATCGTCTAACACATTTGGCAATTGAATTCCCACTAGTTTTTCTATGATAAAATCTTCTACTGCACCATAAGCGTAATGGTTTAAACTATTCATGTCAGTACCACTAATTTCACCATTAGGAAGTATAGAATCCCATCGTTCCCATGTTGTAGTTGCGCCCATTTTTACCTCAAACAACCAGCTCGGTGTTTCCTTTTTAAGCAACAGGTTTATAGCTTCTTCACGTAGCCCCGCGTCTAGTAATGCATGTGGTAAATCTCCTGTCCCTGCAAAACCAGTTGTTAAATATCCATTATGTTCAACCATTTTTTCTTTAAGTCGTTTTGCCAGTTTGTCTCGTGCAACTTCATTTGGATATAATCCATGACGGAGCAATATCGCTAATCCTGTTTGAGTATCGATTGCAGTTGGAATTGTAACTCCTCCATAATTTTGTGCCATAGATTGACGGATATTTTCTACCTCTGATTGCAACGTCACAGGATTCACATTTAACTCATCTCCAATGAAGTAAGTATCAATTATTTCTTGGCGAACTTCTTTAGCTAAATTTTGATAAAACTCAAATCGATTATCGCTTAAAACAGATAACATTTTCGCAGTATAATCAGCTGAAATATAATAATACGTTGAGGCAATTAACGCGGAATCTGTTGCACCAAATACAGATCCTTTGATTCCTGTGTCTAATGCTAACCAATCTCCTAGTTGCCATCCAAAATCCCACAGTCTATTTCCTCCACGAGCTTCATCTTGTTTATAAATCCAATCCACCCAATCTGTCATTAACTCAATATACTGTTTGAGTAATCCTTTATCTCTAAAATGACGATAGAGATTAAAAGGAATGAATGTTGCTGCATCTCCCCAGACGGCTGCACCTGCATTTGTTAAGAATGGATTTTTTGCATCCTCCACTTTTGGAACTGGAGCAAAAAACGGCGTAGCCCCATCATGTAAACCTTGCTCTAATTTCAAATTTTCCATAAAGTGAGCTAAAAAGGCTCTCGTTTCCATGTTGTAACAAGCTGTGTTTGCAAAAACTGTTAAATCCCCTGTCCATCCCATGCGCTCATCCCGTTGCGGACAATCAGTTGGGATACTCAAGAAATTATCTTTTTGACTCCAGCGAATATTACTTAGTAGTTGATTTAACTCACTATTAGAGGAGCTAAATTCAAAGGTTTCATCCATCTTACTTTGCAATGCCTGTGCAACCACTAAATCCGCTTCTTCTTGACTCAACCCCTCTACTTTTACATAACGGAATCCAAAAAAAGTAAAATGCGGACGCAGTTTCATACCTTTGACCCCATTTTTTATTATAAATTCTTGTTTTGCAGTTCTAAGGTTTTCTGTATAAAAAGCTCCATTCTGTAATAATTCGCCGAATTGGAATCGCACACTCTCTTTATTTTCAAGTAACTCGGTACAGATCCAACCTGTTATTTCTTGCCCAAAATCTAAGATCATTTGATTTTTTGTATCGAAAAATATCCGTGGGGAAAATTCTTCCACTACTTCAACAGGCAAATCCAAACGCGGTGTTAATAACGCTGTGTTGCCGTCAATCACCTCAGTTGTTAACACGTTTTTTTCATAAGTGAAGTCAATGATTTCTCCATCATAAATTGAATTTTCTTGAATGCAATTTGTTTCTACTAACCATGTTTCATCTGACCCAAATCGCTCCCAAGTCCCATCTGTATATTCCACTTGCAACTCTGCAATTAGTTGCTGTTTATTTCCGTAAATATTTTCAAATCCACCTTCGAAAATAAAACGACCACGATACCAACCATTTCCTACAATAAAAGAAACCTCAGCATCTTCTATTAAGAAATCTGTCACGTCATAGGTTTGATATTGCTGTAATAAATCATAGCTATGATACCCAGGTGTTAAATATTCATCACCTAATTTCACTCCGTTTATATACACTTCATACAACCCATGAGCCACAGTATATAATCTTGCCTGTTTAATTTTCTTTAAAAACGAAAATTTCTTGACGAACGATATCGACTCTTTGGTCTCCTCTTTATATGAAAGCCATTTAGCTTCCCAAGGTTCATTCATTTTTGAAGTTTCAAAAGTACTAATAGCTTCAATCTTGCCAAAGCATACTCTCCAATAATACTTTGTTTTTGGTTCTAAAAAGTTTGCATTCGTTGAAATAGTATTAAAACTACTCTTGGTTGTTCCACTCCATAAAATTTCAGCAAAGGTTTCACTTTTAGAAATTTCCACGCTACATTCCTCTAATGGTTCTAACTGACCTTCCAATCTCCAAGAAAATGTCAAGTAATCAAAACGATACCCTAAAGGAGCCTTCACTCCATTCACTTTTAAATGACTAATCTTCATTTTTTAACTCCTCCAAAAGATTGTTCTCACAAAATGGATTTACTGGACTTACACCTTTAAACGAGCTTTCTCCTGTCACTTTTTTAATAGCCATTTCAATAAAATGATCGTAGTTACAATATGCATTAATCACCGTATCGACCATTGGCAAATCGTACAAATGGTATGGATTCCCAAAACTGAGGAGCATCGTAGGAACTTCTTTTGTAAACCAAGGTAGGTTATTCCCTAATCCAAATAATGTGTGCCAATGAACACGAGTAACTGTCTGGTTACTTGCATTTTGTATATTCGCAACATATAACACCGCATCATAATCATTTGAAAATGAAGTTACCGTTCCTAAATCGAAAAAGTTTGTTTCAGGTTCATAAACTGTAATCTCAAAATCTCGTTTCTCTAATTCCGCCTTAACCTTTTCTAGCACTCTCTCATTCGAATCAAACGAACCTAATAATTGTAAAAGGACTCTCTTATGCTTCTCAACACTTAACGGAAGCATATTTTGTGTATCTTTTACAAGAGTTATAGATCGATCTGCCAAATCTAGTTGCTCTTCTCTAAAATCTTCAAACTTTGCTGCCCCGTGGTTAATTGTTTGATGCAACCCTAACGATGCCTTTGTTGCTAAAATTCGAGTAACAGCTTCATCTAATCTTTCTTTTGTTAGAATTCCTTTCGACAATCCATCTTTCATATATTGGATATCTTCTTCTAAAACACGGTTAAATAGTAACATGTCACAACCCGCTTGAATGGTATATGGTACTGCTTCACTTCTCTTCATCGCTGAGCAAAATCCAACCATCGGAGTTGCATCGGTAATCGTAAGTCCATTAAATCCAAGTTCATTTCTCAATAAATCTTGAAGTAATTGAGGACTTAACGTTGCAGGCATTTCATCCCCAGAATATGCAGGAAACGCAATGTGTCCAACCATAACTGCTTTCGAACCAAAATCAATTAACTCTTGATACACTTTACCAAAAGTTTTTTTCCAATTATCTACTGATAAAGAATTAATGGAAGTAAGTAAGTGCTGATCTCGTTCATCTACTCCATCTCCAGGAAAATGTTTAATCGATGTCATGATTCCATTATCATGAAACGCTTGTATATACTCTTTAGCATTCTTAATCACTCGTTCTACATCGCTTCCATATGTTCGAACATTTGTAATTGGATTTCTAAAGTTCAAATCTAAATCTACAACAGGCGAGAATCCAAAATTTACACCTACCGCTTTCCCTTCAGAGGAGGCAATTTTCCCTAATGTATATGCATCGCTTGTTTGATTTGTTGCTGCAACTGCCATTTGATTTCCGAAAGCTGTTCCTTCTATAGATGAGCCATTTCCACCATCTTCTAGGTTGGCAGCTGTTAATAGTGGCACTTTACTTGTTCGTTGCATATATTCATAAGTTTGTTGTACCTCTTCAGCCACTCCAGGTCTGAAAAATAAGCCGCCAATACCGAGACTTCTCAAATGATTCAGATATTCTTTTTCAGTTGAAAATCCAATTGGAAAAAATAATTGCCCAATTTTTTCATCTTCAGTTAATCCATTTAGGGTATTATTTACCCACTCAATAGCAGTGTCATCTAAATAAAATGGTTTTCTTTTTAAATCCATTATCTTTCTCTCCTTATAGCACAATTAGGGAGAATGCAATTTGCATCTCCCTCAATGTCTTATTGTTCTGATAGGCCTTGCGAACGTTCTTGAAGATTCTTTACAATCTCAGGTAATTTTTTATCTAAATCATAGAAGAACATCAACACAATCGAAATAATACCTAGTAAAATTGGAATATATGCAAATAATGCTTTAATTGCAAAAATCGTTCCTGGTGTTTGAGCTGCTGCACCTGCTACATATCCCCCGATTGACATTACAATCCCAATCAATAATCCTCCTAAACCTGAACCAACTTTTTCTCCAAAAGTTCCAGCAGAGAAAATTAATCCATCTGAACGAATCCCAGTTTTCCATTCACCATAGTCTGCTACATCACCTAGCATCGCATAACTAGCTACAGCAGTTGGAGCTAAACCAAGACCACGAACAATTAATCCCACTTTGATAAGGTCATAATTTTCAGGGAACAATGCTAAGATTATTGTTCCTAAAATAACAATTGCGTTCCCAAAAATCATAGCATTGCGTTTTGACATTTTAGCCATAATAATAGGTGTAAAGAATGAACCAACGATAATTGGTGCAAATGATAACATCCCAATAACTGCTACTTTTTCAATATCTCCAAGAATATATTGGGCATAGTAAATATTGATACCACCTAGTCCTGCACTAATAAACCCAATTAACATTGTTGTAATCATAATAATCCAATATTTATTTTTAAATAATGCTTTTACATTATCCATGACAGGTACTTTTTCAACTTGTCCATCTACATAATCCTCATTCGTTTCTAAGACACGTTCTTTTGAGTTTTTATATAAGATTGTTAATAATACAGCGGATACAAGTGCAAATACTGCAGCCATTTTAGTCCAAGATGATGCTTCGGTCACATTTCCAAACATACCAACTACTTTTAATACAATCCCATTTACTAGAAACGCTCCTAAGAACCCAAAAATTGTTCTTGATGTTGATAAAAATCCTCGTTCTTTTGAATCAGAGGTTGTAGTTCCTAACATTGTATTATATGGAACCATTGTCATTGTATAAACACCTGCTAAAGAAATAACATAAGTAGCAAATGCATAAACAGCCTTCATTTCTTGTGGTAAGAACGACGGTGAAGTAAATAAAAGGATAAGTGCAAGTGCGTATGGAAGAATCATTCGTTTAATCCATGGACGTGCCTTTCCTTTTGCAGTTGATGTACGGTCAACAACCGCTCCCATTAGAATATCAGTAATACCATCAAATACTCGAGCAAATAATAAAATTGATCCCACTACCGAAATTGTTAAGCCAACAACATCTGTATAGAAATAAGTGATAAATCCATTTGCTGTAGTAATCATCAGATTAGCTGCTAAATTACCAAATCCATATGTTATTTTCTCTCCAATTGGAACGCTTGATACATTATTATTTTCTGTCATTGTTTATCTATCCCTTCTTGATTGAATTAAAGCGTTTTACTAAAATCATATTACTTTGATTTCAATCTATTCACAATGCATTAAAAACAGGTTATAATGAACTATCCACAGTTATTAAGAGGGGTTGTTTATGAATTTAGAAGAATTAGATATTTATTTACGACATATCAACGTATTTGAACAAAAGCAACGTGAAACAGGTAAATCCTTGAATGATATTTCTAGAGCTGACAAAAACTTTGACACCTATGTCGATCCCAAATTTAATATTTTTCGTTTTCCAAAATCACTATTCTTTAGCGAAGGTGAAAATATTTATATTAATAGACACAATCGTTTCGCTCCGATGATTGAACATCTTCATGATTTTATTGAGATGACCTACATTTATTCTGGCACTTGTACTCAAACAATTAACGGAAAAACAGTACAACTTACTAAAGGAAGTTTATGTGTATTAGATAGAGATGTTCCTCATTCTATTGATGCTTTAGGAGAAGATGACATAATGATTAACATTTTGATTAATGAAGAAACATTTTCTTCTCTTTTTCTTTTTAGAAACCAAAACCTCACTAGTCTGGAAGCAAACATTCTTGCAGATGTTTTTAACAAGCAAACTAATCATGACAGATATGTCATTTTTGATACAACTCAGAGTATTGCTATCCATTCATTAATTCAATTATTATTGACAGAGTACTGGTCTTATCAACATCAGGGATCCGAATTCCTTTCTCACTATATTCATTTAATAATGTTGGAACTCGTTAGAATTTACAGCATAAACGCTACAAAGAATTATCATTCCTCTAAAATTAAGATTCATGAAATTCTTGCTTTTATCGATAATAACTTTAGAAACTTAAAATTAGAGACTCTAGCTAGACATTTTGGGTATAATCCGACTTATTTAAGTAATACTCTCAAAAAAAGTACTGGAAAAAATTTCCAGGAAATTCTATTGGAAAGACGACTAATGCAAGCTGCTGATTTATTAAAATCTACAGACTTCACTATGGATACCATTGCTTTCGAATCTGGCTTTTCTTCAACAAGTTATTTCTTCCGACAATTTAAGAAATACTATAATCGCACTCCTAAAGTTTATAGAAAAGAGAACTAATTTCTAATAAGAAAAGCAATGCTCCGTCGAGCATTGCTTTCCTTATTTTTTCAACTCTTCAATTAATTCTTGAATATCTTCTCTAGCTTCTTTAATAGGGAGCCCCACATACACATGATTCATCTTTTTGCGTTCAATATATCGATGATTGATTCCTTCTTTAAGAAGCTTTTCATGTAACAATCGATTATCCGGATAAAGGATATCATGCGTCCCAATATAAATACTAATTCTTCCTAATCCTGATAAATCTCCAAATAGCGGACTCACTAGTGGTTGTGTCAAATCTTCTCCTGCCCAGAACTTTGCCACTTCATGAACCCCGCTCTGTTTAAGGATTGGGTCAAATGGTTCATAAGAGGCGATCTCAGGATTATCCGTTGCAATATCCACCCAAGGAGAAAACAGAACGAGTTCCTTTGGCTGTGGTAAAGAAAGTTCTTTTAAGTAAATAGCAAATCCTAAGGAGAGCCCTCCTCCTGCAGAATCCCCCATGAAAATAATAGAATTCGGATTTGTATGTTCTTCTAAAAGTCCGCGATATAACTTTTCTAACTTTTCATACGTCTCGCGGTATTGATGCTTTGGAGCCTTTGGATAAATTGGAAACACCACTTTTGCATCTATCGCCTGTGCTATTTTATTCACCAAGGTAAAATGCATCATCGATGGTTGCAGTACATACGCTCCACCATGTAAAAATAGAATTACTTTTTGATTAGCGTCTTTCTTGTCATTCCACACAAACACTTGCATGCCATCTACATCTTTTTCTTGGACATCTACTTTAATGTATTTTTTTGGATTTGTGATAGGAATATCATTCCCCTTAGCCAATTTATTTAACTCTTGCTCAAATTTTGCTGGCCTATCCTTTGAGTAAGCCAACGGTTTTACGAATAGAAAGAGTAATCGTTCCATCAGATAGCTTAAAAAAGAACGCTCTTCAACTTTTCTTACATAAAGTATTCCACAATAGATTATCACAGCACCTATAACAATCCCTATTAAAAATCCACTCATCTTGATACCTTCTTTCATACAAAAAAGGAGCTAAAATGCTCCTTTTCATTATAACTTTATTGATTAATATAAGCTAGCAGACCCTCAAAAAAATCTTTTTCAGGTAATTATCTACTTTATTCAAATTTTGCTTTATTCGCTTCGTTTGCTGGCTTCATATCGATTTGTAGAAGGTTCACTAAATTCTTATCATCGATGGTTGCATTGCCTTTGTCATCCACCTTAATCGCTAAATAGTGTTCGTTTCTATCGTAATAATCCATTCCTTCTAAGTTGACATAGCCATCTCCTCTAAATCCAACGGCAGCTAAGCGGTAAATAAATTTATACAAGAGAGCTTTTGTAAAGTCTGTTTGTGCGACTTTTTGTGCTTCTTCAACAATCCCTTGAAAGAAAGCTTGATTATTTCTTTGATAACTTGCTTGTACTTCATATTGGTATAAATCAACACGTGGTGCTCTTAATTTCAAATACACGGTATCGCCTTCCACTTTATAATCTTCAAGCGTATAAGCTGCCGCTCTTCCTAAGGCATTTGTATTTACCTTTAAGTACATTGGAGCATAGACTTTAACGGGATACTTCACTCCTTGATACTCCACTTCCCCGTCATTTGTAAATGTTGGGCGTGCTTCCTTCAAGAAGTTCACCATGTAATCATTCCAAATACGTGTAAAGAATTCCTCTTGGCTTGAAGTCCCTGTTGCTTTTAGAAGCACATCAAAGTTTTCTTGGTTCACAAATACTGCATCCACGAGTTTTAATGCTTCTAGAACTTTTGTATCAGTGATGCTCTTTTTCTTTTCATTCAAGGCCTCTACTGCTTTTTGCACACCCTCCAAGTTCATCGTAACGGTTTTTCCGCTATTTGATTCAACATACGTTTGTTCGTATTTTGTCAGTGGTGCAACCTTTGCATTCCAATCAAATGATGCTGCTGGACTATTAGCATCCTTTTTTGTATTAGAAGCTACCTGTGTTGTTACTTCACTTGTTGCTTCTGTTGTTTCCTTTGTTGATTCTGATGTCGATTTAGACTGAGAACATCCTGCCACTACTAGTGATAGGAGGGCTACACTCCCTGCTAAAAATCGTTTCGTTCCTTTTTTCATAAATGACTCCTCTCATCTCATATAGAGAATGTTTTCACGATCACTTTCATTCATTGTACCACAATTCTTTGAGCTTCAAAACAAATTTCCGCAAAATCCAATCATATTAACGAAACAATCGCATTAAAAAAGCACCCTCACCATCGTGAGAGTGCTCGCTTCATTGATTATTGTAATTTTTCTAAGTCGGCTTGTAAGGCAGCTACTTTATCTTTAGCAGCACCTTCGTTATCTGCTTTCGCTCCGATGTAGAACTTAATTTTTGGTTCTGTACCACTTGGGCGAACCGCAATCCAAGATCCGTCTTCTAAGATGTATTTCAATACGTTAGAAGTTGGAAGTCCGATTTCAGAAACAACACCGTTCGCATCTTTTTGCTCATTCACCGCGAAGTCTTGCGCTAACGCTACTTTCAATCCTCCAAAGCTTGTTGGAACTGAAGAGCGTAAGCCATCTAATAATGCTTTAATCTTTTGTGGACCTTCTAAACCAGCTACTGTTACAGAAATTGTTTTCTCTAAGAAGTATCCGTGTTTTGCGTATAACGCTTGAAGACCATCGTATAAAGTCTTACCTTCGTTCTTGAAACGTGCTGCTACTTCTGTGAGTAATAACACTGCTTGTACGGCATCTTTATCACGGACGAATGATTTCACAAGGTAACCATAACTTTCTTCGAAACCGAACATGAATGTATGGTCTCCTGTTTCTTCGTCGTGTTGAATTTGTTCTGCGATGAATTTGAATCCTGTTAATACATTCATCATTTCAGCGCCATAACTTTGAGCAACTGCTGTTGGAAGTTCACTACTTACGATTGATTTTACAACAAGCGCGTTACTTGGAAGAGTTCCTGCTTGTTGGTGAGCGTATAATAAGTAATCAACTAAGATAGCCGCAATTTGGTTTCCTGTAATCACTTGGTAGCTTCCATCTGGCAAGCGTACGGCTGCACCCATACGGTCCGCATCCGGGTCAGTCGCTAATAATACATCAGCGCCCACTTTTTTCCCTAATTCTACCGCATATTCAAACGCGCCTGCTTCTTCAGGGTTTGGAGATTTAACTGTTGAGAAATCTCCATCTGGCTTTGCTTGTTCTTCAACAACGTGCAAGCCTTTGAAGTTTGCTTGTTCTAATGCTTTTTCAACAAGCATTAAACCTGTACCGTGTAATGGTGTATACACCACTGATAATCCTTCCACATCGCTAAGAAGTTTTGGATTTACAGAGACTGTTTTGATTTCTTTCAAGTACGCATCATCGACGTCTTTTCCGATAATTGTTACAAGTCCTGATGCTTCTAAAGCTTCATCATCTAACACTTCAAGTTCAAGCGGGTTAGCTACTTGGCGCACATATGCTGTTAAAGCATCCGCATCTTTTGGAGGCATTTGACCGCCATCTTCACCATATACTTTATATCCGTTGTAAGCTGCTGGGTTATGACTAGCTGTAATCATAATTCCGGCAAATGTATGCAAGTAACGTACTGCAAATGATAATTCTGGTGTTGGACGTAAGCTTTCAAATACATACGAAGCAATCCCATGAGTTGCTAAAGTACGTGCAGACTCCATTGCGAATTCTGGTGAAAAATGACGTGAATCGTAAGCAATCGCTACCCCACGTTTTTTCGCTTCTTCCCCGTAACTTTCAATTAAGCGTGATAATCCTTCTGTTGCCTGACGCACTGTGTAAGTGTTCATTCTATTAATCCCAGGCCCCACAATTCCACGCATTCCCGCAGTACCAAACTCTAATGGTGTATAGAAGGCTTCCTCTTTTTGTGTGTCATCCATTGATTGTAATTGCACTTTTAATCCTTCTTCAAGTGCCTCAAAAGATTCCCATAATTTTGCTGTTTCTTTCCAACTCATTTGCATTCGTCTCCTTCTACTGAGTAATCATTTCTTACGTTCTTTTATTATCCCTGATTTTCCGAATAGTTTCAACTTCTTTGTGAACTAAAAATCAAGATTTTGAACTTCGAAGCCGTATTCCTGAATATGTGTTTTCAGCATATGCAAGAATCGCCCTGCTTCTTTGGATAATTTGCGTTGATCGTGTTGCAGGATTCCGAGTTCCATTGTATCTTCTACGTCCAGCGGCACCGCAACAATCTTATCATCATTTAGCTTACTACTAATAATCCCTGAACTGATGGTGTATCCATTTAGACCAATCATTAGGTTAAAGATGGTCGCACGGTCACTAACTTTAATACTCTTCTTATGCTCCATCGTGCTGAGGATTTCCTCTGAGAAGTAGAATGAGTTTTCTTCCCCTTGCTCATATGACAAATAAGGGTAATCTTCTAGTTCTTCTAGAGTAATGCTCTCTTTTTCTGCAAGTGGATTTTGTGTGCTTAAGAACACGTGTGGTTTCGCTGTAAAGAGTGGCGTGAATACTAAGTTCTTTTCTTTGAATAATTTTTCCATGACTTTGCGGTTGAAATCATTCAAATACAAGACACCAATTTCACTCTTATAGTTCGTGATGTCTTCTAAAATGTTTTGTGTCTCCGTTTCACGAAGCGTGAATTGATATTCGTCTCCTGCTTCCTTTTGAATAAAATCAACAAAAGCATGCACCACAAACGCATAGTGTTGCGCGGATACGGAGAATGTCCGTTTCCGTTTTGTTTGTCGTTTATATTTCTCTTCCATCAAATTGACTTGGTCGAGGACTTGGCGAGCATAGACTAGAAACTCACGCCCTTCTCCCGTCAATGTAATTCCAGTATTCCCCCGTTGAAAGAGGGTGATATCCATTTCTAATTCCAACTCACGAATGGCCTTTGATAAACTTGGTTGGCTGACATATAAGTCTTTTGCGGCTTCATTCATAGAGCCTTTTTCAACGATCTTCTCAAAATAAAATAATTGTTGAATTCTCATCCGACCACTCCCTTCTATTACGCTTATTGTACCATCTTCTAGCGAAAATAAAAATAAACTCCTCCATGCAAATGCATGAAGGAGTCGATAGGAATTACATTGATTACTCTTGGAATTTGAATACTACTGAAGAATCGTATAATTTTAATACATTTTCAAATAAAATTTTGCTTGCAATCGCTGCTGCAATTGGAACAACGAACCATACAATAGCTGCTAAGGCAACATTCAATCCAGCATCGATAGAAGCTAACGGTCCTACCAATCCTACGATACCGAACCCTGCAGATTGTGGAGTACCACTTACTGAGAATAGCGCTACTGGAATCGCTGAAAGAATCGCTGTTGATAAACATGGAATCAAGATTACTGGATATTTGAATAAGTTAGGCATCATTAATTTCATTGCCCCTAGAGCGATGGCTAATGTTACCCCTGAGTTATTGACCTTCCATGAGTGTACTACTAATGCTACGGCTGTTGCGGCAACCCCCATAGCAGCCGCCCCGGCAGACACGCCGTTTAATTGAATCGCTAACCCAATTGCTACTGTAGAAATTGGAGAGATAATTAATGTTGCAAATGAGCAACAGATTAAAATTGACATCAAGATTGGTTGTAATGTTGTGAACTCGTTGATAACTGTACCAATAGCAGTAGTAATCATTTTAACGTGTGGTAATAATAGCAACCCGATAAAGGCAGAACCCACACCGACAACGATTGGCATTGCTACAACGGCTGTTGAACCAAATTTATCTTTGATCAGCATTAACATTCCAACAGCGATACCAGCAGTGACCATTGTATTAATTAAGTCCCCTGTTCCAGCACCAACATATTTTTGAAGTTCTGCATTATACGTAACAACCCCACTGGCTACGAAGCAGGCCCCTGCAACAACCATCATCGGCATTGGTTTGAGGCCGAATTGTAATCCGATTAAGCCTCCGATAATGAGTGGTGTAGCTAATTGGAAAATAACCGCGATTTGTGTAATTGTTACTGCGATAGGATATTGACTAAAATATTTTAAAATTGCTGAAAGAACGGCATTTGGAATCAGTCCGACGATAACCCCGAGAGCTGTCCCTGCTAAGATTTTATTGATAAAAACTGAAGCCGTCATTTTTTGTTTTGCTTGTGCTTCCATAGTTTTGTCCCCCTCTACTGTGAGCTATTTAGCTCCAAGAATTTGTTCTTTACAATGAACCAATGCTGTTAAAAACTCACAATATGGTGTTGGAACGCCATATTTTTGTCCTTTACGCACTACCGCTCCATTGATATAATCGATTTCTGTTAAACGATTGTTTTCATTTAAATCTTGATACATCGATGGGTGATGAAGCCCAATTGTTTCACGATTATAACAATTATTTTCAATAAAATCTACAATTTCTGAAACATTTAACAGAATGTTTTCATTTTTTGCAACTTCTGAAAATTCTTTCACAATATTTTCAACTATCATATGAGCAGGCGTTGTAGAGCCAAATTCATACATATTACTCATCAAGATAGTGCAAAGTCCGTTCATTGTTCCATTCACACATGCTTTCTTATAAATGGCGAATAGAATGTTTTCAGAATAGCTTGCATTCAATCCTCCACTATTCAAAACATTCACGATTTCTTCGGCATTGGCTTGCGCTTTTGGTGTATCCACTAAGTTCTTCAAAGCGACTGTTCCACTACCGAAGAGTTTCACGCGACCAGGACCTTCCATTCCAGCAGTCCACATCGTGTTCCCAATAAAGATATCTTCTTTTGGAACAAACTGTTCAATCACTTCTTCATGCCCGATTCCATTGAGTAAGCACAGCACTCGAGTTTCATCATGAATCACCGGTTTCAAGTCAGTTAGCATACTTTCTAGTTGCATCGCTTTTGTAAATAAGATAATGAGGTCACTCGTCATTTCTTCTGTAACTTCACTTTGAAGCACAGCCGGCAATTTCACAACGACTTCTTCTCCATTATAGTTTGCCTTGAGCCCCTCTTTTTGAATGGCCTCCACATGATCTTTCCATCCATCCACTAGAAGCACTTCATGCCCTGCTTGATGGAGCATTAACCCAAAGCGACTTCCCATGGCGCCAGCACCTGCAATTGTAATTTTCATCGTAATTCCTCCTTTATGTTTTAAAAACCTTATTGTTTCCGTCTTTATTCTTTGTTACAATTATTGTGTAACAGTTCACTTAAAAGAATAGGAGATGCCCAATGGATATTAAACACCTACACTACTTTATTAGTATCGTTGACCATGGCGGATATTCCAATGCCGCTCGTAGCTTATTCATTACGCAACCGACCCTTTCTCAAACCATTAAAAAATTAGAATCCGAATTACATACTCCGCTTTTTATTCAGCAAACTAACAATAGTATTCGACTGACTGAAGCTGGACAGCTCTTATACGATAATGGTAAGAAAATCATTTCTCTAATGGAAGGGACTGTGGCTCAAATTCATGATCTCAATCAGCCTCAAAAAGAAACGATTCGAATTGGGCTACCGACACTTTTTGCGATCAAATTAATGCCTGAGTTCTCGCGTTTTATGATGTCTCATCCTTCGATTCACTTAACGATGGTACAAGGCGGTTCGCGTGAGCTTCAAAACGCTCTTGTAAACGAAGAAATCGACCTCGGTGTTCTCTCTTTTCCAAAGATTGAGTCCGACATTGTGATTGAACCATTTCAGCAAAACTTCGTAGGTTATCACGCAAGCCTTGTCGTTCCTAAAGGGCATCCATTGGCGACAAAAGACTCTGTGACCTTCGAAGATTTAAAGGGTGAACGATTCAGCACTCTATCTAAACACTTTATGCTTGGTAAGTTATTACATCAACGCTCAAGACATTTTGGCTTTGAGCCGAATATTGTTTATGTGGACGATAACTGGGAAGTACTCCTTGCCAGTCTTGCAACGTTTAACTCCGTTTGCATCATGGCACTGGAATATAAAGAATTTTATTCAGATGACGAACTAGTATGGATTCCTCTCATCGATAAAAATGGATTCTTCCCTATCGGAGTCGCTTATCGTCCAAACGAAACTTATTCGCAAAATGTCTTAGAACTCATTGAATTATTACGAACTTTATAAGGATTCCTCTGTTTTCATTGTACCCTCCTTGTGAAGTTTTTACCAATTGAATTTTCTTATAGACGTATTAATTTTTCTTATAACAACAAAAAAGGAACGAACTCTTCTCAAAGTTCGTTCCTTATCTTTTTTAATTCATTGAACTAGATAGCCCAGTCTCCGTTACGGAAGATTGGAACAACAGTACCGTCTTCACGGATACCATCCACGTTCATTTCTGGTCCACCGATCATGAAGTCCACGTGAACATCAGCACGGTTTAATCCAGCTTCTCTTAATTCTTCTTCAGTTTCGAAGTTTTCTCCACCCTTAACGCTTGTTGCATAAGCAGAACCGATTGCTAAGTGGTTTGATGCATTTTCATCAAATAATGTGTTGAAGAATGTAATGCCTGATTGTGAGATTGGTGATGGGTCACTTACTAACGCTACTTCACCTAATCCACGAGCACCATTATTTTCAAATACTAAGTCTTTCATTACTTTGTCGCCTTTTTCAGCAGAAACTTCTGTGATTTGACCGTCTTTGAAAGTTACTTTGATCCCTTCGATAATGTTTCCGTTGTAGCTTAATGGTTTTGTACTTGATACATATCCTTCAGCTACGCGGAAGTCAGGAGCTGAGAAGACTTCTTCTGTTGGCATGTTTGCGATGAAGTGTTCTCCTTGAGCGTTCAAGCTTCCAGCACTTTCCCAAACATGGTTTTTAGGCATTCCAAGAGTTAAGTCTGTTCCTGGTGCAGTGTAGTGTAATTTTACGAATTGTTCTTTGTTTAAAATAGCTGCTTTAGCATCTAATTTTTCTTCGTGTTCTTTCCATGCTGCCACTGGATCATCAGCATAAACACGGCAAGTTTTGAAGATTTGATCCCATAATAAATCTACTGCTTCTTCATCAGTTGCTGCATTAGGGAATACTTTCTTCGCCCATTCTTTACCAGCTGCTGCCGCTACTGTCCAGCTCACTTTGTTGGCTTGTGTTGCTGTACGTAATGGTTTTAATGCAAGGCTTAATGCTTTTGTTGATTGTTGTAGACGTTCTGCTGACACTCCAGCAAATGCATCTGGATCAGCTGAACGAACGTTTAAGCGGCTTGCTTTCTTTTCTAATAAGTAGTTCATTTCTGCTACACGGTATTCTGGAACGTTTGAGATACGGTCTTCTGCAGCATGTAATAAGCGTTCACGACCTACGAAATCGTCAGCCCATGATACGATTACTTCGCTTGCTCCGTGTGCGTAAGCTTCTTTTACTAATAAACGAGCTAAAGGTGCTTGGTCTACGTCAATCACAATATTCACTGTGTGACCTGGTTGCACGTTAATCCCTGTTGAGACTAATAATTTAGCGTATTTTTCTAAGTTTTTGTCGAAATCTTTTAATACCATATTGACACTCCTTTTAATATAACTACTTTCATCCTATCATATTTCTAGTCGAAATTCTTATAAAACACTTCATCTAAGTATAACCCATGAGCAGGCGCTGTTGGGCCAGCTGCATTTCGGTCCATAGCTTCTAGAATTTGCTTCATCTCTTCCACCTCACGTAAGCCGTCTCCAATTTGAAGTGCAGTTCCTACAAGAATGCGAACCATATTGTAGAGGAACCCTTTTCCTTCAAACGTGAAGATTAATTCGTCGCCGTGACGAGCCACTTCTGCTTTTGTGACCACTCGTACTTTAGAGTCTTTATCGCTTTTAGTCGAGCAAAAACTTGTGAAGTCGTGTTCTCCAATCACCGTTTCAAACGCCTTGTTGATGCGCTCTACATCAGTCTTGAATGGGTGATGCAGCTCATATTGACGACGAAATGGACTCTGAACAGCAGCCGTCGTTACTTTATAAATATAACGTTTGCCAGTCACACTATAGCGCGCGTGAAAGTCATCTGACACTGTCTCTGCAGAGACGATTCGAATCGACGTTGGTAATAAACTATTCATCGCACGAACAAGTGAGTTGGCCTCTATGCGTTTTGGATAATCGATATGAACGACTTGACCGTTGGCATGCACTCCAGAATCAGTACGACCAGAACCACTAACAGGAATATATTGGCCCTTTGTCATCTTCTTCAAGGCTTTATTCAGTTCTGCTTGAATGCTATTCCCATTCTCTTGCACTTGAAATCCAACATAGGGCGTACCATCATATTGAATGACGAGTTTATATCGCTGCATCCTTTTCCCTTCTTTCAAAAAAGAGCTTGACAAGTCAAGCTCCTTATTTTTTATGCTTTTAATACAAATAATAAAATCGTTACAACCACTAGGGATAATCCCGCAATGGCGTCACGCATTTCATAGTTCAGAACACGGTACTTACTACGTCCGTCTCCTCCTTGATATCCACGTGCTTCCATGGCAGTGGCCAAATCTTCCGCGCGGTTTAATGAGCTGACAAACAGCGGAATTAAGATTGGGATAATCGCCTTCATTTGTTCGAAGAGATTTCCTTCTCCAAAGTCAACCCCACGAGCTCGTTGCGCGTTCATAATTTTTTGTGCTTCGTCCATTAATGTTGGAACGAAACGTAGTGCAATAGATAACATTAATGCCACTTCATGCACTGGGAATTTCACAACGGCTAATGGTTTCATCACTGCTTCAATCGCATCTGTTAATTGCAATGGTGCAGTTGTTAGTGTTAATAGTGTTGAGAACGAGATGATTAATACGAAACGTAAGAAGATGAAAACCGCATTAATAATCCCTTCAGATGTTACTTGAATGAATCCCCATTGGAAATAGACTTCTCCACCACTTGTAAATAAGATTTGGAGTGCAACTGTAAATAGAATCACCCAAATTAATGGCTTAATCCCTTTCCAGAAGAATCCTAATGGAATCTTCGATAAGAGCAATGCAATCAATGTATATCCGATTAATAAGCCATAAGTTACCCAGTTATTCGCTAAGAAGATAACTAATACGAATACAAATGTTCCAATTAATTTTGTTCTTGGATCGAGTTTATGAATCCATGAATCGCCTTGTAAGTAGCGACCTAAAATAAGTTTATCGAGCACTTGTGTCACCTCCGTTTTTCGAATGTGAAACAAGTAAGTCTGCTAAAGCTTCCAAGTTCATTGGACGAGCGTCTGTTTGGAATCCTTTTGCTTTTAGCTTTTCGACAAACTGAACAGTCGAAGGCAAGCCTAGTTGTTTTTCTTGTAACCAAGCAGCATCCGCAAACACTTCTTCAGGTGTTCCTGTTTTTACTACAGTACCTTTTTCACACACAATCACGTAATCCGCATAATCGCTAACATCATTCATTTGGTGTGTTACAAGGACGATTGTAATGCCTTTTTCACGTTGGAGTTGCGCAAACATCTCCATCATCTCAAAGCGTCCTTTAGGATCTAATCCCGCTGTTGGTTCGTCTAAGACTAATACTTCTGGTTGCATCGCTAACACGCCAGCAATCGCTACACGTCGCATTTGTCCTCCAGATAAATCGAATGGTGACTTATATAAGACCTCTTCAGGAAGTCCCACGATTTTTAGAGTTTCTTTTGCTAGCTGGTTTGCTTCTTCTTCACTTGCTCCGAAGTTCTTTGGCCCAAAAGCAATATCTTTTTCAACCGTTTCTTCGAAGAGTTGTGATTCTGGAAATTGGAATACGATACCGACTTTTTGGCGCAGTGGCTTCAAGTCTTTATTGCTCGTTTCAGAATCTACTACACGCTCTCCAAGTGTTACCGTACCCGATGTTGGTTTCAGTAACGCGTTTAAGTGCTGTAAAATAGTCGATTTCCCAGAGCCTGTATGTCCGATGATAGCCGTGTACTTTCCTGATGGAATATTGAAGTTTACGTCGAAAAGCGCACGTGTTTCAAAAGGTGTGTTTGCTTGGTATGCGAAATTTACTTCGTTAAAACGGATGTCCATAACCATTCCACCAACCCTTCTTCATCAAGATACGCTTCAGGAACTTCCAATCCCTTTTCGCGAAGTACTTCGATTAATTTCTCTGCAAACGGCACATCGAGTCCCTTTTCAACAAGCTTCGTACCTAATTTGAAGATTTCTTCAGGAGTTCCGATTTGTTGAATTTGACCTTGTTCCATTAACACAATACGGTCTGCTTGTGCTGCTTCATCTAAATCATGTGTAATCGAAATGACTGTAATGTTTTTCTCTTTGTGTAACTTTTGAATTGTCCCGATAACTTCCATGCGCCCTTTAGGATCTAGCATAGAAGTGGCTTCATCGAGAATAATAACAGAAGGTTCTAGGGCGGTTACCCCAGCAATCGCTACACGTTGCTTTTGACCTCCTGATAGTCGTGCAGGTTCCTTCGTTCTGAAGTCACTCATTTTCACCATTTCAAGTACGCGTGTCACACGCTCTAACATTTCTTCTCGAGGGAGTCCGATATTTTCTAATCCGAAGGCAATGTCATCCTCCACCGTTGTCCCAACAAATTGATTATCAGGATTTTGGAATACCATTCCAACTGCGCGTCTAGCGTCATATACCGTTTCATCATTTAAAAGAACGCCATTAATGAATACTTCTCCGCTACCTGCTTCGATAAGACCATTCATGACTTTTGCTAGTGTTGATTTCCCAGAACCATTGTGGCCGATAATCGCTAACCACTCCCCACGGTTAACCTTTAAAGAAACTCCAGCTAGAGCTTCTCTAGCATCCTCTTCGTGATAACGGTAATGAATATTATTTAACTCAATAATTGTTGATTGCAACGGGGACACCTCTTTCCCTTTTCCTATGTATGTATAAAAATATGTATAAATAAAAAAATACACTTTTTCATGATGAAGTGCTCCCCCGCCAAAAACTTGGCGGGAAAACAACGAGCTAGACTAAATAATCTGAGAAAGAATAAGGCTACCTGTTCAGTAGCCCCAGACTTTCCATCTTAATAAGCAAGATGATTATTACCATCATGACGCTCTTTTCAACCATCGAAAAGTGTTCGATTGAATGTTTATTAAACTAATTCAATGATAACCATTGGTGCAGCATCGCCACGACGAGGTTCAGTTTTAAGAATACGAGTGTATCCACCTTGACGTTCGCTGTAACGTGATGCTAAATCATTAAATAATTTTTGTAACGCTGTTTCAACAACGATTGATTCGCCTTCTTCACGAACATCTGCTACTTCGTTACGTACAAATGCAGCTGCTTGACGGCGAGCATGTAAGTCACCACGTTTACCTAAAGTAATCATTTTTTCTACAGTAGAACGGATTTCTTTAGCACGAGCTTCAGTTGTAACGATACGTTCGTTAATAATTAAGTCAGTTGTCAAGTCACGTAATAACGCTTTACGTTGTGAACTTGTACGTCCTAATTTACGATAAGCCATTTTTAATATTCCTCCTTCTTAAGAGTTTCTATTAGTCTTCACGACGTAAGTCTAAATTTAAATCGATTAATTTTTGTTTCACTTCTTCAAGCGATTTACGACCTAAGTTACGAACTTTGATCATTTCCGCTTCAGACTTGCTTGTTAATTCATGTACTGTGTTAATTCCAGCACGTTTTAAGCAGTTATATGAACGAACTGATAAATCTAGTTCTTCGATAGTCATTTCAAGAAGACGTTCTTTTTGAGTTTCTTCTTTTTCGACCATGATTTCCATAGGATGTGCTTCATTTGTTAAATTAACAAAGATATTTAAGTGCTCAGTTAAGATACGAGCCGCTAAACTAACAGCATCTTGAGGAGCGATTGAACCATCTGTCCAAACGTCAAGAGTTAGTTTATCATAAATATTTTTTTGACCAATACGAGTGTTTTCGACTTGGTAGTTCACTTTACTAATCGGAGTATAAATAGAATCAATTGGAATTACACCAATTGGCATATTATCAGATTTATTGTACTCAGAGCGAACATATCCACGACCATTTTTAGCGTTCATACGAACATGGAAGTGATACCCTTCAGCTACTGTACAGATATATAAATCAGGGTTTAGAACTTGAATGTCGCTATCATGTTTGATATCGCCTGCAGTCACTACCGCTGGACCTTTAACATCAATTTCTAATACTTTATTTTCATCTTCAGTGAAAGACTTCAATGCAATTTTTTTAATGTTTAAAATGATTGCAGCTACGTCTTCAACCACGCCATCTATTGTTGAAAATTCATGTAAAACGCCATCCATTTGGATATCTGTTACTGCAGTACCAGGGAGTGACGATAATAAGATTCGGCGTAATGAGTTCCCTAAGGTAGTACCATAACCGCGTTCAAGTGGCTCAACAACGAATTTACCAAACTTTGCATCTTCGCTGATTTCGATCGTTTCAATTTTTGGTTTTTCAATTTCGATCATGTTTTTTACCCCTTTCAAAACGTACGTTCAATGTGCGATTGTCCGACAAAATTCAACAATAACAATCCATTACACACGACGGCGTTTTGGAGGACGACATCCATTATGAGGGATTGGTGTTACGTCACGAATTGCTGTCACTTCTAATCCAGTAGCTTGTAATGAACGAATAGCAGCTTCACGACCTGAACCAGGACCTTTAACAGAAACTTCTACAGTTTTCATTCCATGCTCCATTGAACCTTTTGCAGCAGATTCAGCAGCCATTTGAGCAGCAAATGGTGTTGATTTTTTAGAACCTTTAAATCCTAAAGCACCTGCAGAAGACCATGAAACAGCATTACCATGAACGTCTGTAATCATAACAATTGTATTATTAAATGTTGAACGGATGTGTGCTACACCAGATTCAATATTCTTTTTCACGCGGCGTTTGCGTACAACTTTCTTTGCCATGAAGAATTAACCTCCTTCTTCTCTAAATTATTTTTTCTTACCTGCAATAGCCTTAGCTGGGCCTTTACGAGTACGAGCATTATTTTTTGTATTTTGACCACGAACTGGTAAACCACGACGGTGGCGAACTCCACGGTATGAACCAATTTCCATCAAGCGTTTGATGTTTAAGTTCACTTCACGACGTAAGTCACCTTCAATTTTTAGTTTATCCACTTCAGCACGGATACGGTCTAACTCATCGTTCGATAAATCGCGAACACGAGTATCTTCACTAACGTTAGCAGCTGCTAAGATTTGTTTTGAAGTAGTAATACCGATACCGTAAATATAGGTTAAAGAAATAACAACACGTTTTTCACGTGGAATATCCACACCTGCAATACGAGCCATACTAATGAGTACCTCCTTATATATTATCCTTGACGTTGTTTATGTTTGGGATTTTGACAAATCACCATAACTTTACCATTGCGTTTAATTACTTTACATTTTTCGCAAATTGGTTTTACTGATGCTCTAACTTTCATTTAAGTTCCCTCCTCTATTTCATTAACGGAGTCCATTATTTAAAGCGATACGTGATTCTTCCGCGCGTTAAGTCGTACGGTGATAATTCAACCGTTACTTTATCGCCCGGTAAAATTTTAATGTAGTGCATCCGGATTTTTCCAGATACATGCGCTAAAACCTCATGACCGTTTTCAAGTTCGACCTTGAACATCGCATTCGGTAATGTTTCATTAACAATACCTTCAATTTCAATTACGTCTTCCTTTGCCATGTCTCATCCTCCTTACTTGTAAAAAGTTTTTACGGATTATTTGACGGACTTCTACCGTTATCTAACTTTCTAAGTATACCATTTTAGCTACCATAATTGCAAGATAACAGGCAGTTCCTAGCGAGGTTCGCCCATAATTGATTGAATTGTTTTGAAGAGATTGTCAATGCCGCTTTCTCCATCAACATTACGTAATAAGCCTTTTGCATTATAGTAGTTTAAGATTGGTTTTGATTGTTCAATGTTAATTTGAATTCGATTTTCCACTGTTTCAGGTTTGTCGTCTTCACGTTGATAGAAATCATGAGAACCACAACGATCACATGTACCTTCTACTTTAGGTGGATTATTTGTTTTGTGGTAAGTTGCACCACAGTTACGACAAATAATTCTTCCTGTTAGACGTTGCATTAAGATGTCTGGGTTCACTTCGATGTTAATTACTGCATCGATTGAGCGGTTTAATTCCGCTAAGATTTTATCAAGTGCTTCCGCTTGTGCTTGAGTACGTGGGAAACCGTCCAATAAGAATCCTTTTTCTGTATCGGCTTGTTGTAAACGTTCCTTTACAATGCCGTTTGTAACTTCATCAGGTACTAATTCGCCTTTATCCATGAATGATTTAGCTTTAAGTCCTAATTCAGTTTCTTGTTGCATAGCAGCACGGAACATATCTCCTGTTGAAATATGTGGAATTCCGTATGTAGCAACGATTTTTTCTGCTTGAGTACCTTTACCTGCACCAGGTAGACCCATTAAGATAATGTTCATAGTTGCCTCCTAGAATCATAACTGAAGAACTGACAAAACGCATTGCTGCATCTTGTCAATTTCTCCCATTATTCCTCAATAAATCCTTTATACTTACGTTTGATTGTACGTCCTTCAATTTGTCGGCTTAACTCTAACGCTACCCCAACAACGATTAGAAGGTTTGTACCACCAAGCATCAATCCTCTTGGTAAGTTCCATAATGCTGAAGCTACCATCGGAAGAATTGAAATACCACCAAGATAAAGAGCACCAACTGTACTTAATCGTAGTAAAGTACCTGAAACAAATTGTTCTGTATCTTTACCAGGACGGACACTTAAAATATATCCGCTTGATTTTTGTAAGTTTTCTGCTACTTTCTCTGGGTTCACTTGAACGAAAGCATAGAAAAATGTAAATACAACAATTAACACTGTGTATAATGTTGCACCAGCAGGTTTTGAAAAATCAAAAATGTTAGTGGCAAGTTGGTACCAGCCAGATTCACTATGATCTTTTGCATACAAACTTAAAATCGTTGATGGCAATGTCATAAATGAACTAGCAAAGATAACCGGAATTACCCCTGCAGAGTTGATTTTTAAAGGTAACCAAGATGTTTCACTTGAACCAGTTGCACGTTTTGAGTATGAGATTGGTAAGCGACGTTGCGCTTGTTCAATATATACTACTAACATAACGACTAAAACAATCGCTACGATTAATGCAACTGTGAATCCTACTGCACGATAAAAGTCAGTGTCTGTACGACCTTGAATTTGATTTACATAGAATTCATAAATATCATGTGGCATTCTTGCTACAATACCTGCGAAGATTAGAACGGAAACCCCGTTACCAATCCCCTTAACGGTAATCATATCTCCCAACCATGTTAGGAACATGGAACCAGCTGTTAACACAAGTGCAATCATTAAGAATGTTTTGATCCCTGGGTTGTTAATTAACCCATAATTTGACCAAACATTAAATCCAAAAGAAATTGCATAAGCTTGGAAAAATCCAATTAAAATTGTTAAATAACGTGTTGCCGAATTTAATTTACGACGACCAACTTCCCCTTGTTTAGACCACTCAACAAACGTTGGTAGAATATCCATTTGTAACAATTGGACAACAATGGATGCAGTGATATAAGGCGAAACTCCCATTGAGAACAATGAGAAGTTCGATAAAGCCCCACCACTAAATGTATTTAACAATCCGAAAATTCCTGTAGTTGCAAATGTCTGAATCGCTCCAGCATTTACACCAGGAACAGTAACTTGTGATCCAATACGAAAGATAATTAGAATCGACAATGTAAATAACAGACGTTTTCTAATATCTTTCATTTGAACAGCATTCTTTAGTAGAGTGAACATTAGATCACCTCTACAGTTCCACCTGCAGCTTCAATAGCTTCTTTTGCTGCTTGCGAGAATTTATTTGCTTTTACAGTTAACTTGCGTTCAAGTTTACCATTAGCTAACACTTTGATACCGTCTTTTTCGTTTTTAACGATACCAGCCTCAACTAGTACAGCTGCAGTTACTTCTTGACCATCTTCAAAACGATTTAATGTTCCAAGATTTACAACTGCATATTCTTTACGATTAATATTTTGGAAACCACGTTTTGGAATACGACGGAATAATGGAGTTTGTCCACCTTCGAATCCTAATCTAACGCCACCGCCTGAACGAGCTTTTTGTCCTTTGCTTCCGCGTCCAGCAGTTTTACCATTTCCTGAACCTTGACCTCTACCAACACGGTTACGTTCTTTACGAGAACCTTCAGCTGGTTGTAATTCATGAAGTTTCATGTTCTGGGCACCTCCTCTTATAAGTTTTAAATTAAACTTCCTCAACATCCACTAAATGTGAAACTGTGTTAACCATGCCTTTGATAGCTACGTTAGCTGGTTTAACAACTGTTGAACGAATTTTTGTTAAGCCTAATGCTTTACAAGTATCGATTTGGTTTTGAGGACGTCCAATCAAGCTTTTCTTTAAAGTAATCTTTAATTCTGCCATTTTAATGTCCTCCTTATCCTAAAAGTTCTTCAACTGATTTGCCACGTAATGCAGCAACATCTTCAACACGTTTTAATTGTTTTAATCCTTCGATTGTAGCACGAACCATGTTAACTGGTGTGTTTGAACCTAAAGATTTTGAAGTTACGTCTGAAATACCTGCTAATTCAACAACGGCACGAACTGGTCCACCTGCTGCAATTCCTGAACCGGCTTGAGCTGGTTTTAACAATACGTTACCACCGCAGAAGCGACCGATAACTTCGTGAGGAATTGTAGAACCACTAGTTGGAACTTCAATAAGGTTTTTCTTAGCATCTTCAATAGCTTTACGAATAGCTTCTGGTACTTCTTGAGCTTTACCAGTACCGAAACCAACATGTCCATTATGGTCACCGACAACTACTAAAGCAGCAAAACGTAAACGACGTCCACCTTTTACAACTTTTGTAACGCGGTTAATCGCAACAACACGATCTTCTAATTCTAAGTTTCTTGCATCAATATTAACCATGAAATGTGGATCCTCCTTTTCCTAGAATACTAGTCCATTTTCACGTGCAGCTTCAGCTAAAGCTTTTACACGTCCATGGTATAAGTATCCACCACGGTCAAAGACTACTTCTTTAATATTTTTTTCAAGTCCGCGTTCTGCAATTAATTTACCTACAGCAGAAGCTTCCTCAGTTTTTGTTCCGTTTTCTACATTAGTATCTAAAGTAGAGGCACTTGCTAGCGTCACACCCGCTACGTCATCAATTAATTGAGCGTAGATGTTTTTGTTAGAACGAAAAACGTTCAAGCGTGGGCACTCAGCAGTACCAGAGATTTTACGACGAACACGTGCGTGACGAGTTTGACGCACTTTATTTTTGTCTGGTTTAGTAATCACAATTTTCACCTCTTATTAATTAATCATGCTGCGATAAGCGCAACAAAAGGTAAATAATCACTAAAATTATTTACCTGTTTTACCTTCTTTACGACGTACAAATTCATCAACGTAACGAATTCCTTTACCTTTATAAGGTTCTGGAGGACGTACGCCACGAATGTTAGCAGCTAATTCGCCAACTTTTTGTTTGTCATAACCTTTAACGATTACTTTTGTATTAGAAGGAACTTCGATTTCTACTCCTTCTTCTGGAGTGAACTCCACTGGATGAGAATATCCAACGTTTAATACAAGTTTTTTACCTTGTAATTGAGCACGATACCCAACCCCGATTAATTCCAATTCTTTTTGGAATCCTTCAGTAACACCAACTACCATGTTGTTGAAAACTGCGCGAGTTGTTCCGTGGATTGTTTTGTTTTCTTTTGAATCATCTGGACGAGTGAATACTACTTCACCTTCGCGTTGTTCTAAAGAAATGTTTTGGTTAAATGTATAACTTAATTCACCTTTAGGACCTTTAACTGTTACTGTATGGTCCTTAACGTCTACTGTTACTCCAGCAGGAATAACGACTGGTTTATTACCGATACGGCTCACTTGGCTGCACCTCCTTGTTTTCTAGATTACCAAACGTATGCTAGAATTTCTCCACCTACGTTTTTAGCTCTTGCTTCTTTGTCTGTAATAACACCTTCAGATGTTGATACAATAGCGATTCCTAAACCGTTTAATACTTTAGGAACTTCACCTGTTTTAGCATAAACACGTAAACCAGGTTTAGAAATACGTTTCAATCCTGTAATTACACGTTCGTTATTTTTTCCATATTTCAAGAACACTTTCATGATGCCTTGTTTACCATCTTCTTCAACTGAGAAGTCTTTGATGAATCCTTCAGATTTTAAGATGTTTGCAATAGCAACTTTCATGTTTGATGACGGAACTTCTAGTGATTCGTGACGAACCATGTTCGCGTTACGAATACGAGTTAAGAAATCCGCGATTGGATCTGTCATAACCATTAATGAGTACCTCCTTTATCAAGTAGTAATGATTACCAACTTGCTTTCTTCATTCCTGGGATTTGCCCTTTATAGGCAAGCTCACGTAAACAAATACGGCAAAGTTTGAATTTACGATAAACTGAATGTGGTCGACCACAACGTTCACAACGAGTATATTCTTGAGTTGAATATTTTTTTGGACGTTTGTTCTTTGCGATCATTGATTTTTTAGCCAAACTACTCGCCTCCTGTGAGTTTTATTTTTATTTTTGGAAAGGCATTCCAAGTTGAGTTAATAATTCTTTTGCTTCTTCGTCTGTATTAGCTGTTGTTACGATAACAATATCCATACCACGAACTTTGTCTACGCGATCGTAGTCAATTTCTGGGAAGATTAATTGTTCTTTAACACCTAATGTGTAGTTACCGCGTCCATCAAAAGATTTTTTAGAAATCCCACGGAAGTCACGTACACGAGGTAATGAAACAGTTACTAACTTGTCTAAGAAGTCATACATACGTTCACCACGTAGAGTAACTTTAGTTCCGATTGGCATACCTTCACGTAAACGGAAACCAGCGATTGATTTCTTCGCAGTTGTTACAACTGGTTTTTGACCAGAGATTAATGTTAACTCTTCAACTGCTTTTTCTAAGTTTTTAGCGTTAGATGTTGCATCACCAACACCCATATTAATAACGATTTTTTCTACTTTTGGTACTTCCATAATTGATTTGTAGTTAAATTTCTCAACTAATGAAGGTACTACTTCGTTTTTGTATTTTGCATTTAAGCGATTCATGCAGGATGGTCCTCCTTCCTCAAATTACTGAATTATGCTTTGTTACGACCTTTAGGTACGCGTACCTTTTCACCGTTTTCTACTTTAAAGCCTGTACGAGTTGCTTTACCTGTAGTTGGGTCTACGAACATTACGTTTGAAACATGAATTGGAGCTTCCACTTCAACGATTCCCCCTGTTTGGTTCGCTTGAGATGGTTTTTGATGTTTCTTAACAATGTTAACACCTTCAACGATTACACGGTCTTTCTTAGGAAAACTTTTTAAGATTTTTCCTTCTTTACCTTTGTCTTTACCTGAGATTACTTTTACGATATCACCAGTTTTTACGTGCATGTGTTACACCTCCTTCGATTTTGATGAGAATTATAATACTTCTGGAGCTAATGAAACGATCTTCATGTAGTTGTTGTCACGTAATTCACGTGCAACTGGTCCAAAGATACGTGTTCCACGAGGGCTCTTGTCATCACGAATGATTACACATGCATTTTCGTCGAACTTAATGTATGAACCGTCTTTACGACGTGCACCTGATTTAGTACGAACGATTACAGCTTTAACGACATCCCCTTTTTTAACAACTCCACCTGGTGTTGCTTGTTTAACGGATGCAACGATTACGTCACCGATATTAGCTGTTTTGCGGCCAGATCCGCCTAGAACTCTAATTGTTAACACTTCACGAGCGCCTGAGTTGTCAGCCACTTTTAGTCGAGTTTCTGTTTGAATCACTATTGGTTCCTCCTTTCAAATGTATACACAATTTGAAATTAAATAATTACTGCTTCTTCAACAATTTCAACTAAGCGGAAACGTTTTGTTTTTGACAATGGACGAGTTTCCATAATCTTAACAATGTCCCCAACTTTTGCTGAGTTATTTTCATCATGAGCTACAAATTTTTTCGTATATTTAACACGTTTACCATAAGTTGAGTGACGTTTGTAAGTTTCGATTGCAACTACTAACGTTTTGTCCATCTTATCTGAAACAACGCGTCCTTGATATACTTTACGTTGGTTACGTTCTACAGTCATGTTCATTGCCTCCTTTGCTGATGATTATTTTTGCAATTCTTCTTGACGCAATGCAGTCTTGATACGCGCAATTTGTTTACGTACTTCACGAATGCGTGCTGTACCTTCTAATTGCCCAGTAGCAAGTTGGAATCGTAAGTTGAATAGTTCTTGTTTTAATTCATTTTCTTTTTCAACAAGTTCAGCAGTGGATAACCCTTTAAGTTCTTTCTTAAGTTCATTAACCTTCATTCGATTCACCACCATTTTCTTCGCGTTTCACAAATTTTGTTTTAACTGGCAATTTGTGTGATGCCAAACGTAAAGCTTCGCGTGCTACTTCTTCTGATACGCCAGCGATTTCAAACATCACTTTACCGCGTTTAACTGGTGCAACCCATCCTTCAGGTGCCCCTTTACCAGAACCCATACGAACCCCGATAGCTTTAGCTGTGTATGATTTGTGAGGGAAAATTTTAATCCATACTTTCCCACCACGTTTCATGTAACGTGTCATAGCGATACGTGCTGCTTCGATTTGACGGTTTGTAATCCAGTGAGATTCTGTTGCTTGTAAACCGTATGTACCGAATACTACTTCTTTACCACCTTTAGCTTCCCCGCGCATTTTTCCACGGAACTCACGACGGTGTTTTACACGTTTAGGTACTAACATGTTTATTTCCCTCCTTTCTCAGAGTTTTTGTTCTTTCTTGTTGGTAATACTTCATCGCGGTAGATCCAAGTTTTAACACCTAATTTACCGTATGTTGTATCTGCTTCTTCCCATGCGTAGTCAATGTCCGCACGTAATGTATGCAATGGAACTGTTCCTTCTGAATAACTTTCAGAACGAGCGATATCGGCACCGTTTAAACGACCTGATACCATTGTTTTGATTCCTTTAGCACCAGCGCGCATTGTACGTTGGATTGCTTGTTTTTGTGCACGACGGAAAGCAATACGACGTTCTAAGTCGCGAGCGATTCCTTCAGCAACTAATTTAGCATCTAAATCAGGTTTTTTGATTTCAACAATGTTGATGTGAACTCGTTTACCTGTTAGTTTGTTTAAGTTTGTACGTAATTTATCTACTTCAGATCCACCTTTACCAATTACCATACCTGGTTTAGCTGTGTGGATTGAAACATTAACACGATTAGCAGCACGTTCAATTTCAATTGTTGAAACGCTAGCTTCGTTTAATTGTTTACGGATATAATCACGGATTTTTAAATCTTCATGTAAGAATTCTGCGAAATCTTTTTCTGCGTACCATTTTGAATCCCAGTCACGGATGATTCCGACACGCATTCCTAATGGATGAATTTTTTGACCCACTGATTATCCCTCCTTCTTCTCTGATACCACTACAGTGATGTGGCTTGTGCGTTTTAAGATTTGTGAAGCTGAACCTTTAGCACGTGGACGGAAACGTTTCATAGTTGGTCCTTCGTTCACGTAAGCTTCACTTACATATAAGTTTTCAACATCTAAGTCGAAATTGTGTTCAGCGTTAGCAATTGCAGACATTAAAACTTTTTCTACGATTGGTGATGCAGAACGTGGTGTAAATTTCAAGATTGAAATTGCGTCACCGATTTTTTTACCTCTAATTAGATCGACAACAAGACGAGCTTTACGAGGTGAAACACGCACTGTACGAGCCATTGCTTTAGCTGAAGTAATTTCTGCCATTTATGTTCTCCTTATTTTCTACGTGTTTTCTTGTCGTCTGCAGCGTGACCTTTGTAAGTACGAGTTGGTGCAAATTCACCAAGTTTGTGACCTACCATGTCTTCTTGGATGTAAACAGGTACGTGTTTACGTCCGTCATAAACTGCAATAGTGTAACCAATGAAACTTGGGAAGATCGTTGAACGACGTGACCAAGTTTTGATAACTTTTTTCTTTTCGTCGTTAGCTTGAGCTTCAACTTTTTTCATCAAATGCTCATCGACGAAAGGTCCTTTTTTAAGACTGCGTCCCATTTTTATATTTTCTCCTTTAAATATAGTACCACAGCGGCTTGCGCTCTCAACGAGCGCTACCGAGCTGGCGGATTATCTAGCGCTTAAGCGACTAGTTTTAAATTATTTCTCGTTGCGACGACGAACGATAAGTTTGTCAGATTTCGCTTTCTTGTTACGAGTTTTAAGACCAAGAGCAGGTTTGCCCCATGGAGTAGATGGCGCTTTACGACCAACTGGTGCTTTACCTTCACCACCACCGTGTGGGTGATCGTTAGGGTTCATTACAGAACCGCGAACTGTTGGACGGATACCTTTCCAACGGCTACGACCTGCTTTACCAAGGTTTACAAGTCCATGTTGTTCGTTTCCGACAACACCAACTGTAGCACGACAAGTTCCAAGAATCATACGAACTTCGCCTGATTGAAGACGAACAAGAACGTATTTACCTTCTTGACCCAATACTTGAGCAGAAGCTCCAGCAGCACGTACCAATTCTCCACCACGACCTGGTTTCAATTCGATGTTGTGGATCAAAGTACCAACTGGGATGTTAGCAAGTGGAAGAGCGTTTCCGACTTTGATATCTGCTTCTGGACCTGAAACGATACGTTGACCAACTTCAAGACCTTTTGGAGCAATGATGTATGCTTTCACACCGTCAGTGTAGTGTACAAGAGCGATGTTTGCAGAACGGTTTGGATCGTACTCGATTGTTTTAACAACTGCTTCAACGTTGTCTTTGTTACGTTTGAAGTCAACCAAACGGTAGAAACGTTTGTGTCCACCACCTTGGTGACGAACAGTGATACGACCGTTGTTGTTACGACCAGCCTTGCTCTTCAAAGCAACAAGCAATGATTTTTCAGGAGTGCTTGTTGTGATTTCAGCGAAATCCAAAGAAGTCATATTACGGCGACCGTTTGTTGTTGGTTTATAAACACGAATTCCCACGATATTTCCTCCTTAGATTATTCAGCTTCAGCAGCGAACAACTCGATTGCTTTTGAATCAGCTGTAAGTGTGATGATAGCTTTTTTAGTTTTGTTAGTAAAACCAGTGTAACGTCCAACACGTTTAGCTTTTGGTTTTACGTTGATTGTGTTAACGTTGGCAACTTTAACACCTTCGAAAGCAGCTTCAACAGCTTGCTTGATCAAAAGTTTGTGTGCACGAGTGTCAACTTCAAATACATATTTTCCTGCTTCAAGTTGAGCCATTGAGCTTTCAGTGATAACAGGTTTTTTGATAACATCATACAAATTCATTATGCAAGAACCTCCTCGATTTTAGAGATAGCTGCTTGAGTAACAAGAAGTTTGTCACTATTTGCGATGTCAAGAACACTTGCAGTTGTAGCAGTCGCAACTTTCACGTTTGGAAGGTTACGAGCTGAAAGAGCTGCGAATTCATTTCCTTCTTCAAGAATAACAAGGACTTTAGAATCGATGCTCAAAGCTGCAAGAACTTTTGCAAATTCAGCAGTTTTTGGAGCTGTAAATTCAAGAGAATCAACGGCTACAAATTTGTTTTCAGCAACTTTTTCTGAGTAAACAGATTTAAGCGCAAGGCGACGAACTTTTTGAGGAAGTTTGTACGCATAGCTACGTGGAGTTGGTCCGAAGACGATTCCACCACCACGCCATTGTGGAGAGCGGATAGAACCTTGACGAGCACGTCCAGTTCCTTTTTGACGCCATGGTTTGCGTCCACCACCTGAAACAGCTGAGCGGTTTTTAACTGCGTGAGTTCCTTGACGAAGGCTAGCACGTTGGCTGATGATCACATCAAACACAACAGATTGGTTTGGTTCAATACCAAAGATTGCATCGTTAAGAACAACTTCGCCCGCTTGTTTACCAGTTTGGTCGAATAATGTTACATTTGCCATTTTGACTGTATTCCCCTTTCCTTATTATTTACCAGCTTTAACTGCTGACTTGATAGTGATAAGAGATTTCTTAGCACCTGGTACGTTACCTTTGATAAGGATAACGTTCTTTTCTGGAACAACTTGTACAACTTCAAGGTTTTGAATTGTTACACGGTCGCCACCCATACGTCCTGCAAGGTTTTTACCTTTGAATACGCGGTTAGGTGCAACAGGTCCCATAGAACC
>JABZYV010000014.1:0-36448 GCA_015264955.1 Streptococcus sp.
CGTCGTATTATCGACAATCAAGTACTTGTTGGATTTGCGGGTGGCGTTGCAGATGCTATCACTTTAGAAGAAATGTTTGAAGATAAACTCAAACAATTTAAAGGGAACTTACAACGTGCTGCTATTGAAATGGCAAAACAATGGAGAAGTGACCGTGGTTTACAAAAATTAGAAGCGATGTTAATCGTGATGAATAAAGAACAAGTTCTACTTGTTTCAGGGACTGGTGAAGTGATTGAACCAGACGATGGTATTTTAACAATTGGATCTGGTGGAAACTACGCTTTATCTGCTGCTAGAGGGCTCCTAAGATTTGGAGATTCGAGTTTAACAGCGGAAGATATCGCTCGTGAAAGTTTAAAAATCGCTTCAGAAATTGATATTTTTACAAACGATAATATCATCACTGAAACGTTAGCGTAAGGAAGTGGTTGTATGCAAGCAAATATTAGTAAAACACCAAGAGAAGTGGTGTCCGAATTAGATCAATTTATCGTTGGTCAACACGATGCTAAACGTGCTTTAGCGGTGGCTCTTCGAAATCGTTACCGTCGTTTATTATTAGACGAAGAAATGAAAAAAGAAGTGACACCAAAGAATTTATTGATGATTGGACCTACTGGGGTAGGAAAAACTGAATTAGCTCGTCGTCTTGCTAAATTAGTCGATGCTCCATTCGCAAAAGTGGAAGCCACTAAATTTACGGAAGTGGGTTATGTTGGACGTGATGTAGAATCGATGGTTCGTGACTTAGTCGAAAACGCGATTCAAATCGTTACTAAATTAAAACAAGAAGAAGTTAAACCTCAAGCGTTTGATAAAGCCGTTAAGAAATTAGCGAAGATTTTAAAACCAGGAATCATGAAGAAGGTATCAAATCCGCAACAAGATTCACTCCTTAGTATGTTCCAACAAATGGGAATCCAAAATCCTGGTATTGAACCTGAGATGAAAGAAGAAGTCACTGAAGAGATTGCTCAAAAACGACGCGATATTGAGCAACAATTAAGAGACGGCCTTCTTGATTCTAAAGAAGTGACGATTGAATTAACAGAGAAACCAATGCGTATGGCTGGCTCTGGAAATCAAATGGAACAAATGATGCAAATTCAATCCGTTCTTGACCAAATGACACCGAAGAAGAAAATTAGCCGTACTGTTACGGTGAAAGAGGCGTTAGAATTACTAACAGAGGAAGAAGCTAACAACTTAATTAATCAAGAAGATATGCATGCAGAAGCGTTGAAACTTGCTGAAACTTCTGGAATTATCTTTATCGATGAGATTGATAAGATTGCAGCAAAAGGCCATAACGGTAGTGAGGTTTCTCGCGAAGGGGTTCAACGTGACATCTTACCGATTGTTGAAGGAAGCCAAGTGAATACGAAGTACGGTGTGATTAACACAGACCATATCTTGTTTATCGCATCTGGTGCCTTCCATGTCGCTAAACCAAGTGATTTAATGCCAGAATTACAAGGACGTTTCCCAATTCGCGTTGAATTACAAGATTTATCTAAAGAAGACTTCGAACGTATTCTAACGGAACCTAAGAATGCTTTATTAAAACAATACAAAGCATTGCTAGCAACTGAAAATGTGGAAGTCATCTTTACAAAAGAAGCCGTCTCTAAACTGGCTGAAATTGCTTTTGAAGTGAACAGCACAATGGAAAATATTGGTGCTCGTCGTCTTCATACGATTTTAGAAACGGTCCTTGAAGAGTTATTATTTGAAGCTCCATCTATGCAAATGGGAAGCATTCAAATTACAGAACAATATGTTGAAAGTAAACTAAATGCGATTCGTGAGGATCAAGATTTAACGAAATACATTTTATAAAAAGGAGAAAATACTCGTGCGCACTGTATTAGCTGATTTACGGAAAATTAACGAAATTGTACAATATGATAATGTCTGGAGAGACTCAGAGACAGCTGACTTACCATTTAATAAATTGACGGAAATCTTAGGATCTTTGCTAAAGGTAGATTTATATATTGCTTCAATCGACGGGAGAATGTTAGGAATTCATGATGAGTTTCAAGTGAACAACGATCGTATGAAAGAATATAAGGATAATCGTCAATTTCCGGACTTTTATATGAAAGAATTGACGACCTTAAAGTTCACAAAGGAAAATATTCCAGTAACAGATAACTTAACAATTTTCCCTGTCGAACTGCATGATAACTTCCAAGAAGCGATGACTACTGTAATTCCTATTTTTGCTTCAGGAAAACAGCTAGGGTTCGTTGTGATGGGGAAAGAAGGACAACCTTTCTCTACAGATGATTTAATCTTGGCAGAGCACGCAGCTACAGTAATCGGAACAGAAATGCTTCATTGGTATACTCGCAAGATTGAGCAAGAAAAACGTGAGCAACAAAATGTTCACCTCGCGCTCAGCTCATTGTCTTACAGTGAATTAGAAGCCATCAAAGTAATCGTGGGTCTATTCGATGGTATGGATTTGCGTTTCACTGCTCTTAAAATTGCTCAAGAATACCATATCACTCGTACAGTTATCGTGAACGCTATCCGTAAACTTGAATCAGCTGGTATTATCGAAAGCAGAAGTTTAGGTACGAAAGGGACTTATATTAAAATTAAGAATGAAAATATTAAGTCTTCACTATTGTCAGAATTAAAACACGCGTAAATTGAGGCGATGATTATGGAAAACATCTTTATTGAAAATGAGTACTTAAAAGTTGGAATTAAGCTGTTTGGAGCAGAACTCACTTCAGTTATTTCAAAAGAAACAAATACAGAATATATGTATCAACCGGATGGAATCCATTGGAATAAGCAATCTCCAATTCTTTTTCCGAATATTGGAGCCATTAGAGAGAATTCATTTGTATATGAAGGGAAGTCATACCCTGCTAGAAAGCATGGATTTGCACGGGATTATGCCTTCCGACTAGAAGAGCAAGGTGAGAGTTTCGCTACGTTCTTACTAACAAATGAAATGATAGAGGAAGAATATCCGTTTAATTTTGAACTGAGACTTCAATATACTTTAGAATCTAATGAATTAAAAATGACTTATAGTATATCCACTACAAGTCCTGAATTGTACTTTGCAATTGGTGGACATCCTGCATTCGCAGTACCTCTTGAGAAAGGTCTTACTTTTGAAGATTATCATATTCAATTAGAGAGTGAAGCTCCTGTTTCGAAATTGGAGCTTGAAATCCCTTATCTAGCATCTTTAGAGGGAGTTCCCTTTACCAAAGGAGACTTTGCATTGCATCATGATTTATTTACAAATGATGTATTGTTATTTAAATCAAAAGACCCTAAGTTTAAAGGAAAATTGTATTCTCCTAAAGGAAAGAGAAGTGTAACGGTTCATCTAAATGGAATCGAAGCCGTTGGTGTTTGGACAATGCCAGATGACTCACCATTTATCTGTTTTGAACCATGGGATGGTTATCCAGACTTAGCAAGTGAGACTACCTTAAATCTGGAAGAAAAGAAAAATATTCTCCGAATCACTAAAAATACACCATATCAATCATGTGCGACATTTGTATTCGAATAAAAAGAAAAGACACTAAGATTTACTTAGTGTCTTTATTTTTCTTATCCCAAGGCATTGGGACTTTATTTTCAGTTCCATTAAGAATTCGTTGAATATTGGCTCTGTGACGATAAATGATGAAAATATCAATAGCAAGTGCAAATGCTGTTAGTACCCAATCATTAAAGAGTAATGATAAGAGAACACCTAAAGAAATGGTCACCATTGCAGTCAAACTAACCATACGCGTGATTGCTAATAGTATCAAGAAAATAATTAATCCGTAGAGTAATAATAATGGTTGATAGGCTAAAATCATTCCAGCAAAAGTCGCTACGGCTTTACCACCTTTGAATGAAGCAAAGAGTGGGAAAGTGTGACCAATCACTGCAAAAGATGCAATCCAAAGCGGTGAAATACTTGGTTGTTTGAAGATAGTCATTGCAAGAATTGTTGCTAGAGACCCTTTGAATACGTCACAAAATAACACAACAGAACCTGCTTTTGCGCCTAGAACACGGAACGCGTTTGTAGATCCTAAATTCCCGCTACCAAATTCACGGATATCTTTTTGAAAGAATGTTTGTCCAATCCATAATCCAGATGGAATAGACCCGAGTAGGTACGCTACAGCAGCACCTATAATAAAAGTAAATGACATAAACTCATTTCTCCTTAAAACAGTCTAGTGACAGTTTAACATAAAAGGTGCTGTCTATACAACGGATGAGAAAGGTTAATTTAGCGCCATTTCTAAGGAGAAATCTTGCGAAAATCGCGAAAAACAAGTATTATAGATAAGATGACAAAAAAAGGAGCGTATTAAATGAGCAAAGTAACGAATCAATATAATGATGATGCGATTCAGGTTTTAGATGGACTCGAAGCTGTTCGTAAACGTCCAGGGATGTATATTGGATCAACAGATCACCGCGGGCTTCATCATTTAGCTTACGAGATTGTGGATAACGCAGTCGATGAAGCTTTATCAGGTTATGCAACAAAAATTGAAGTTACAATTCATAAAGACCAATCGCTTACTGTAAAAGATAATGGTCGTGGGATGCCTACTGGGAAACACGCTTCTGGAATTCCAACGATTCAAGTTATTTTTACTGTACTGCATGCAGGTGGTAAATTTGGCCAAGGTGGATATAAAACATCAGGTGGTCTTCACGGGGTAGGAGCTTCTGTAGTAAACGCGTTATCCGATTGGTTAACAGTAGAAGTTTTACGAGACGGCACTTTATACAAACAATCGTTCAAAAACGGTGGTGAACCTGTAGGAACGGTTAAGAAAGAGAAAACAAGCCGACGCGGTTCTGGAACTTCAGTGACTTTCTTACCAAGTGATAAGACTTTCTCTACGACGAACTGGTCGTATGAAACATTAGCAGAACGTTTAAGAGAATCTGCATTCTTATTAAAAGGTCTTACAATTGTATTGACTGATGAACGTACAGGTGAATCTGAAACTTTCCATTATGAAGAAGGAATTCGTGATTTCATCCAATATTTAAATGAAGAAAAAGATACATTATCACCTGTTGTAGACTTCGATAGTACAGTTGATGGTGTAGAAACAGAATTTGCATTCCAATATAACGACGGCTATTCAGAAACGATTTTATCTTTTGTTAACAATGTTCGTACAAAAGACGGTGGTACTCATGAAGTGGGAATGAAGAGTGCCTTAACAAAAGCGTTTAACGAATATGCACGTAAAGTTGGACTATTAAAAGATAAAGATAAAAACCTTGAAGGTAGCGATGTCCGTGAAGGGTTAACAGCGATTATTTCGCTTCGTATTCCTGAAGAAATCCTACAATTCGAAGGACAAACAAAAGATAAATTAGGAACACCTGCTGCACGTGGGATTGTGGATAATACGATTTCTGAGCAATTAGGATTCTTTTTAACAGAGAATGGTGAAATTGCACAGGAATTAATTCGTAAAGCGATTAAGGCACGTGAAGCACGTGAGGCGAGTCGTAAGGCCCGTGAAGAAAGCCGTAATGGTAAGAAGGGCAAGAAGAAAGAAACACTTCTTTCTGGTAAATTAACGCCTGCGCAAAGCAAGAACCCTAAAAAGAATGAACTTTACTTAGTAGAGGGGGACTCTGCTGGTGGTTCGGCTAAACAAGGTCGTGACCGTAAATTCCAAGCGATTCTTCCATTACGTGGTAAAGTAATCAACACAGAAAAAGCATCAATTTCAGATATTCTGAAGAACGAAGAAATTAATACAATTATTTATACGATTGGTGCCGGTGTTGGTAGTGACTTTAAGATTGAAGATTGTAACTATGACAAGATTGTTATTATGACCGATGCGGATACCGATGGCGCCCACATTCAAGTTTTACTATTAACATTCTTCTACCGCTATATGAAACCATTGATTGAAGCAGGAAAAGTATATCTTGCATTACCACCTTTATATAAGATTTCTAAAGGGACAGGTAAGAAACAAGTCGTTGAGTATGCATGGACAGAAAAAGAACTTGAAGAGAAGACTAAATTAGTCGGAAAAGGTTACTTATTACAACGATATAAAGGTCTTGGGGAAATGAACGCTGACCAATTATGGGATACGACCATGAACCCAGATACAAGAACGTTAATACGTGTAGTGATTGATGATAAAGCACAAGCAGAACGTCGTGTCAGCACATTGATGGGGAATAAAGTTGAACCTCGTCGTAAGTGGATTGAACGTCACGTTGAGTTTGGCCTAGAAGAAGATAAGAGCATTTTAGAATCAGACGTAAATGCCATTAGCACAACCGCTAGTCCAAAAAAAGAAGAAAAGAAACCATCAGTTAAGAAAAAAGAAGCAACAATTGATCATGTAGAACAATTGTCGTTACTAGGAGAGGAGGAATAGTATGAGTCAAATTCAAGATATTCAAGAATTGAATCTGGAAGATGTAATGGGCGACCGATTTGGACGTTATTCAAAATACATTATCCAAGACCGTGCTCTTCCTGATATCCGTGATGGTTTAAAACCAGTACAACGTCGTATTTTATATGCGATGTCTATCGATGGAAATACTAGCGATAAACAATTCCGTAAATCGGCTAAAACAGTCGGTAACGTAATCGGTAATTTCCACCCACACGGCGACTCTTCAGTTTATGAAGCAATGGTTCGTATGAGTCAAGATTGGAAGCTTCGTGATGTACTGATTGAAATGCACGGAAATAACGGTAGTATGGACGGCGACCCAGCCGCTGCGATGCGTTATACGGAAGCTCGTCTATCTAAAATTTCAGAAGAATTACTCCGCGATTTAGATAAACAAACCGTTGAATTCGTATTAAACTTCGATGACACCGAAGAAGAACCAACTGTCCTTCCTGCACGTTATCCGAACCTTCTTGTTAATGGAGCTACAGGGATTTCAGCTGGTTATGCTACAGAAATTCCAACGCATAACTTAGGAGAAGTGATTGACGCAACCATTCATGCAATTGACCATCCTAAAGCGACTGTGAAAGAATTAATGCAATTTGTGAAAGGTCCGGATTTCCCGACAGGAGGAATTATCCAGGGGATTGAGGAATTGGAACAAGCGTATGAAACCGGACGCGGTAAAGTGGTTATTCGTTCGAAAACGAAGATTGAACCAATTAAAGGCGGTAAAACACAAATAATCATTTCTGAAATTCCATATGAAGTAAACAAAGCTTTATTAGTGAAGAAGATTGATGAAATTCGCTTGAATAAGAAGATTGACGGTATTGCTGAAGTAAGGGACGAATCTGACCGTACAGGGCTTCAAATCGTTGTTGAATTGAAGAAAGAGGCCAATGCAGAAGGCATTCTAAACTACTTATTGAAGAATACAGATTTACAAGTCAACTATAACTTCAATATGGTGGCTATTGATGAACGGCGTCCAGTACAAGTAGGCTTAAAAACAATTCTAACTTCATATATTAACTTCCAAAAAGAAGTGATTACAAGACGTACACAGTATGATTTGAAGAAAGCTCAAGATCGGTTGCATATCGTAGACGGTTTGATGAAGGCTTTATCGATTTTAGACGAAGTGATTGCGTTAATCCGTAATAGTAAAGATAAGAAACACGCTAAAGAACGTTTAGTAGAGACATACGACTTCACAATGATTCAAGCCGAAGCGATTGTAAGCTTACAATTATATCGTTTAACGAATACGGATATAACAATCCTTCAAAATGAGAAGCTTGATTTAAATGAGCAAATCGCTACATTTTTAAGCATCTTAAAATCTGAAAAGACACTTCTTCAAGTGATGAAGAGTGAATTGCGAGATTTGAAAAAGAAATATGCAACTCCTCGTTTAACGCAAATTCAAGCGGAAATTGAAGAGATTAAGATTGAAACTGAAGTGTTAGTTACTGAAGAAGAAGTGTATGTTGTTGCTACTAAACAAGGGTACTACAAACGTGTTAGCCCACGTTCATTTGCTTCAAGCGCTCCAGAAGAAAACGGAATGCGTGAAGGGGATGAAGTAATCCTTTGCCAAAAAGCTTCCACATTAGACAACTTAATTCTATTTACTTCAAAAGGAAATTACTTACACTTACCAGTGCATGAAATTCCAGAAGCGAAATGGAAAGATGTTGGAAACCACTTAAGCCAGTCTATTTCTTTAGGTAGCAATGAAGTTATTCTAACTGGATTCATTAAAGCAAAAGATAGTGATGACTCTTATAAAGATTGGACGGTTGTCTTCTTTACAAAAGAGGGCTTAGTGAAACAAACATTATTCAATGAGTTTACAACGTACCGAGGATACAAGACTCGTACAAGTAATGCGATGAAACTCAAGACAACGACAGATGAAGTTGTTAAGGTGGTCGTAACAAATCCAGAAGGCTTAGAAGTATTTATCGTAACGCACTGTGGATTTGGTTTACGCTATGAATTAAGCGAAATTCCAGTAGTTGGTACAGTAGCCAGCGGTGTGAAAGCCATCAATCTTCGTAAAGAAGATTTTGTTGCTGGAGCGATGGTTTACTCATTAGAACATAAAGTTGTTTCTGCATTCCTTACAACACAACGTGGGGCTGTGAAACGATTCAATGTATTAGAAATCTCAATGCTCACACGTGCAAAACGTGGGTTGATGGTTCTTCGTGAATTGAAAACTAAGCCGCATCGCGTCGTATTTTTAGATGGAGAAATTACTTCAACGAACGAATACACGATTGTTGCTGGAAACGGCGAAACTAAAGTTGTGAGACCAATGGACTTAACACTTGTGGATCGCACAAGTAATGGTTCAGCACTTTTAGGAGATACTGACCAAGAAGTGAAAGCCGTATTAGTAAACTTCGACTATAGTTCGTTAATAGGAAGTTAACAATTTAAATATGAAGAAAAGGATTTTAAACAAAACGCTTTTCTTCATATTTTTTTTAAAAAACATTTATCTAATTCATAAATTGTTGTATTATTAATATAAAATACAGAAAAAGGTGTTTACAGTGATTAACAATAAAAAAGTTCACCCCTTGCTAGTTTATATTTTATTTTGTTCTATTTTATCGCTATTTTTATTTTTGTTATCGTTTGGGGCTGAGGATGATAAAAGTAAAAAGAATGTAGATCCCAACTTTAATGAGGCTCCGGTTAGTGCTGAGTATGCGAAAAATACTAATTATCAGACGATATTAAATCAGTTTATTGAAAATGGATTTACTAATATTGAACTAGTAAAACAAGAAGATTTAGTTTTTGGGTTGTTCCATAGTGAAGGTGATATAGTTTCTGTTACAATCAATGGAATGAAAGATTTTAAAGAAAATGATAAATTCCCCAAAAATGCAAAGGTAATTATAAAATATCATGCTTTTAAAGAGAAAGAAGAAAGTAAAACAGATGCGGATAAGACGCTAACCACTGTTGATTCTACTGAAAAAGTAGAATCTAGTGAACAAGTAGCAAACAACACAACAGAGATAACTGAAATATCAAACGAAGTAATCACTATTGATAATAATGCAGATTTTGCTGAAATTATGTCGATCAAAGGTGATAACGATCCCAGATTTGATGAGTTTGCTAAAAAGTATATGTATAAAACAATCGAATTTGACGGGAATATTATTTTCTTCCAAAAACACCCAAACAAAAAGACTCGGTATGATGTGATGTTTATGGGTGGTAATTATATCGATGCTGATACTTTTAATCCAGGACCTACTTTCAGAGTTCAAGATGTGGGAATGTACGAATTAGCTAAAGATTCTAGTGCCCCAGAATATATCAAGGTTGGTTTAAACGGGCATTATAAGTTTAAAATAGTAGGTTATCGCTCTGATAGTGCAATTTTTGAAGTGCAAATTGAAGAGATAAAATACAGATAAAAGTTAAAGGACTTCCAATAACATTTGGAAGTCCTTTTTGATTAGAATTTAATTTCAGTTGAATATTGAGAAGCTGCGTTCCAGAGCAGATACTCGGTAACACCGGCTTCTTTTAGAGCTTGAATCTCTTCGCTAATGACATCAGCAGTATAGAGCTGATAGTTTCCTTCGCCAAGGAAGTCTGCCGTGAAGGCCTGAATCCAAGGTCTTGAGATAGGAGAAGGATTTAATGTCTTCACATATCCTTTTTCAATCACCATATAACGTTTCACGATTTCGTAAGGATCTTTATCAGGATCTTTTACATCAAGCGCGTAATTAACCCAGTGACTTGGGAAAATCATCGGAGAGATCACATCCACTTTATCCGCAATATTGACAAATTTTTGTCCGATACCACCGATTTTTGATTCAGTAATCGCATGAGCTAAAATATCCGCTGATAGATGAACACCATATGGTTGTAATTTTTCACGAATGAACGCTACAAAGTCAGTGATAGCTGCGATACGAGCTTCATCATCGTTTTTAATATGAGCGTAGTCACCTTTATCAAATACTAAGTCGTCAGAGACTGTCTCGAATCCGAGAGGGAAACGAACGTAGTCTAACTGAATATCTTTAAATCCTGCCTTAGCAGCACCAATTGCGATTTCAGCAATATATTCCCAGTTTTCTTTTAGGAATGGATTTAAGAATGTTTCACCGTCATCCGTATACCAAAGTTGGCCTAATGCATTTCTGAATGAACGCTCAGGGTTTTCCTTTGGAACGTAACGGTCTCCAAAACATACTATACGCGCAATTGGATAGATTTGTTCTTGCTCTAGTCGTTTTAAAAGAGCAGTCGTATCTGTCACTTCATTGACGGTATGTTTTTTCACGAGTTGGTTATCTGTATCAAGAGGCATGGTAATTTGTCCATAACCATCACGTACATCGATAACTAGTGAGTTAATTGGAGTAGACTTCACGAATTGAATCATATTTTCCAAGTCTTGTCCTTTGGCACGGAACGCTTGTAAATAAACTCCTTTAACTCCGTCTGCAGGGTATGAAATCGAAATTCCTGAATCATAAATATGCTCCTGCGGAATATTTGAAGGCATCCGTAATAAACTATTGGTTCTTAAATTCAACTTACTATCAGCAGCATCTTGTGCGTTTGCAATCGGATAGAAAGCGAGTAGAGAACTAACTGAAGCTACAGCGAGCGCGCTTGTTAATAAAGTCTTTTTCTTCATAATGATTACTCACCCTTTCCGTTGTTCGCCAAACGAGCTTTTAGAATTCGAATTGGACGATCTAACTCACTGATAGGAGAATTAATCTCTTCGATAATTTGTTGACGCTCGTTAGCAGAGTTGTTCACTTCAATGATGAGTGATCTCAATTCATCGTTTGTTTGTTTTCCGCCAGAGATGCTAACGAAGAACTCAGCTTCTTTTTCTAATTGTTTTTGAGACATTTCAGAGTAGTTCTTTAAATGATTAACAATCGATTGAAGATTTGATACTACAATTTGAATTTCTGCTGAAGGGAGGTTCTTATCCTTCAAGTTACTTAGTCTAGTCGCATCATCTGATAAAACTTTGAGCGATTTTTGCATAGACTTCAACAATTGCTGACGTTCTTGAATATTGGTGAATACTTTACCCGTTTTCTTAGCGTAAGTAGTCATCGTGTAATCTTCTAGGATATCCGCTTCCCAATCTGATTGTAACGAATTTTCTAACGCTTGAATGTCATTTAATTGTTGAACGACAACAGGTAAGGTATCTTGTACTTCTTGAACAGTAGATTCGGCACTTTTCTTTGTATTACCGCAAGCTCCTAAAAATAAGAACCCAGCGCTAATCAAGAATACCTTGGCTGCGATTTTTTTCATAATACACTCCTTTTACAGTAATGCGTTTTCTTGTTGATATTATACGTGTATTTTGATGATTTTTCAATCTTTTGGTTGATTTTTAGGACTTTCTCCCCATTTTCAGTTAAATTTTACCCGTTTTTACCCCTTGAGTGGAAAAAAGTATTTCATTTTAACCAGATTTTCAGTTCGTTGACTATAAGTTGACTTCTTTGTACAATACTATTATTGAAAAGAAATGGAGAAGTGACATGTTTTTATATTTAATTTTAAGTGCTGTATTAATTATTGCAGATCAATTAGTGAAATTATGGATTGTAAATAATTTTAACTTACATGATGGGATGGAATTCATTAATGGGTTAGTCAGTATTTTATACGTTCGAAACACTGGGGCAGCATGGGGGATGTTTGAAGGGAAGATGTTTTTCTTCTACGCAATCACCGCTGTAGCTGTGGGGACACTTTTATACTTAATGTTTAAAGAAAAAGGGAAATCTAAATTATTATTAACAGCTTATGCTTTTATTCTTGCAGGTGCTGTAGGAAACTTTATTGATCGCATTCGTTTGGGTTATGTAGTGGATATGTTTAAATTTGAATTTATCGACTTCCCAATTTTTAACGTTGCTGATATTTGTTTAACTTTCGGGGTAATTATCTTATTCTATTATGTTATTTTTAAAGAACAATCAAAATAGGAGAGCGTTATGACATCAGTATTTAAAGAATTAACACTTGATTTAGAAAAAACTGAACGATTAGATAAAGTCTTAACTGCCACGCTTGGTATTAGTAGAAGTACAATTCAAAGCTGGTTAAAAGCTGGACTTGTATCTGTTAATGGTGAAGTGGTGAAATCCAATTATAAAGCTCAAAATGGAGACGTAGTGACAATTCTTCAAAAAGAGGAAGAAGCTATTACCATTCAGCCTGAAGATATTCCGCTAGATATCGTTTATGAAGATGATTCATTAATTGTAGTGAATAAACCAAGTGGAATGGTTGTTCATCCGTCAAAAGGACACTATAGCGGAACTCTCGTAAACGCTTTGTTATATCATTCAAATAGTTTATCAGATAGCACGAGTGAAGAAATTTATCGTCCAGGTCTTGTTCACCGAATTGATAAGGATACAAGTGGTCTATTAGTGATCGCAAAGAATAATGACGTTCATCAAAAGTTAGCACAGCAGATTAGTGAGAATAAAATGAACCGTGAGTACATCGCTATTGTTGATGGTCATTTTTCCCACGAAACAGGTGTAATTGATGCTCCATTATCTCGTCATCAAACGAACCGTTTAAAACAAGTAGTAGAAAAGGGCGGAAAGAATGCTGTTACGCATTTTGAAGTGCTAGATGCATTTTCTGATTATTCGCTAGTGTCTTGTCGTTTAGAAACAGGTCGTACTCATCAAATTAGAGCGCATATGGAGTTTATTAAACATCCGATTGTAAATGATCCTTTGTATCATCCGAAAGGTAAACACGCAACTGAATTTGGTCAATTTTTACACGCGAGAACACTTAGCTTTACACATCCAGTGACTGGAGAAACGTTAAACTTCCACGTGGAACCGCCAAAAGAGTTTGAGGATTTTATCCAATTGCATAAAGGACGTTTTTCATAGTAGAGGAGACGACAATGAAAGAAGTTAGAATTATGGACGAAGGCGCCATCAGCAGAGCATTAACTAGAATCTCATATGAAATTATCGAGCAACAAAAAGATGTTTCGAACTTAGTTATCATTGGAATTAAAACTAGAGGAATTACTTTAGCAAAACGCATTGCTGAAAAGATTTCGGCTCTTGAAAAGAAAAAAGTTCCAGTTGGTGAAGTGGATATCACATTATATCGTGACGACAGACATGATAGTGAAGAGACTGACGCCCCGGTTTTAAATGGAACGCATATTCCATTCGACATTAAAGGGAAGCAAGTCGTTCTCGTAGATGATGTATTATTCACGGGAAGAACTGTCAGAGCAGCTCTTGATGCAATTATGGATGTAGATAGACCAAAAAGAATTAGTTTAGCGATTCTAATTGATAGAGGACACCGAGAGTTACCAATCCGTCCTGATTTTATTGGTAAGAATGTACCAACTTCTTTAGATGAAGTGATTCATGTTCGATTAACAGAAGATGATCATATAGAAGAAGTGATTATTGAAAAATAGTTTATACGATACCTTCTCATTCAATGAGAGGGTATTTTTATTTTAGGAATTAAAATGATCAAATCACATATTTTAGTCGTTTTAAAAACGTAAAAATACGAATTCTTCCTATATAAATAACTATATTACCAATTTCCAAACGTTCGTAAAGTAAACGCAAACAATCATAAAACTGATTATTCGATTACTTGTTTGTAAACGGTTGTAACCGAAAATTCTATATACTATACTAATAGCATGAATTGGTACCGTAACTTATTAAATGATCATTTTCGTAAGACGTTATGATTTTATGATTGTTTAAGGCAAGACAGAAAAGGAGAATGATATAATGGCAATTCCTAATTTACAAGTTGCTTTGGACCACAATCGTATCGAAGATGCATTAAAAGATGCTCTTGCGGTTGGTAACGAAGTTGACATTATTGAAGCAGGAACAATTTTACTTTTAAACGAAGGAGACAAAGCGATTAAATGTTTACGCAGCGCTTTCCCTGATAAAGTAATCATTGCTGATACAAAATGTGCTGACGCTGGTACAACTGTTGCTAAAAACGTTGCACTTGCAGGAGCTGACTGGATGACAGTTATTTGCTGCGCAACTATCCCAACAATGGAAGCAGCTAACAAAGAAGTGAAATCTCTTCAAGTTGAATTATATGGAGATTGGACATTCGAACAAGCACAACAATGGAGAGATGCTGGTATTGACCAAGCAATCTTCCACCAAAGCCGCGACGCTCTATTTGCAGGAGCTACTTGGACTGAATCTGATTTAAACAAAATCCGTCGTTTAATCGACATGGGATTCAAAGTTTCAGCAACAGGCGGATTAACAAAAGACACATTAAAAGTGTTTGAAGGAATTCCAATTTACACATTCATCGCAGGACGTGGAATCTACGCTACTGAAAATCCAGCGCAATCTGCTCGTGAATTCAAAGAAGAAATCAAACGTATCTGGGGTTAATCCCAAGGAGGAAAAACAATGGCAAATATCAAAGATGTAACTAAAGAATCTTGGATCTTATCAACTTTCCCAGAATGGGGAACTTGGTTAAACGAAGAAATTGAACGCGAAGAAGTTAAACCTGGAACATTCGCTATGTGGTGGTTAGGATGTACTGGTATCTGGTTAAAATCAGAAAAAAACACTAACATCCTATGTGACTTATGGTGCGGAACTGGTAAACGTAGCCACGGCAACGGAAAAATGAAAACTGGTCACCAAATGCAACGTATGAGTGGTTGCCAAAACTTACAACCAAACTTACGTACTCAACCATTCGTAATCGATCCATTCGAAGTGAAAAACGTTGACGCTTTAGTAGTAACACACATTCACTCAGACCACTTAGACATTAACACAGCTGCTGCAGTTGCTAACAACTGTCCAGAAGCTAAATTCGTAGGACCACAAGAAGTAGTAAACACTTGGTTAGGTTGGGGAGTTCCTGCTGAACGTACAATCGTTGTACACCCAGGAGACTCAGTTAAAATCAAAGACATCGAAATCGTTGCTTTAGAAGCATTTGACCGTACAGCTTTAGTAACAGCTAAAGACGGTGAAGTTCTTAAAGGTAAAATGCCTCAAGATATGGACGAAATCGCTGTTAACTACTTATTCAAAACAAGTGGTGGTAACTTATATCACGCAGGAGATTCTCACTACTCAAACATGTTTGCTAAACATGGTAACGAACATGAAATCGATGTGTGCTTAGGTGCTTACGGTGAAAACCCTCGTGGTATCACTGACAAAGTGACTTCAGTGGATATGTTACGTATGGCTGAATCATTAAACGCTAAAGTTGTTATCCCAGTTCACTATGACATTTGGGCTAACTTCCAAGCTGATCCAAAAGAAATTACAGAAATCTGGAAATTCAAGAAAGATCGCCTAGAATACAAATTCAAACCATTCATTTGGCAAGTTGGTGGTAAATATACTTACCCAACTGACAAAGATAAATTAGAATTCAACTTCTACCGTGGATTTGACGATGTATTCTCAATCGACAATGATGTGCCATTCCCATCATTCTTATAATATTGTCATTAAATAAATTTGGAGAGCCTAGAGCTAACCCACTCTAGGCTTTACCAAAGTGTAATAATGAATACGATTTCTTAATAACACAAGGAGGAACATATGTTAAAAGAGATTATCGAAAATGGTCGATTTTCGTTCCAAAAAGGTTCTCTAACATGGGAAGAAGCTATTAAAAAAGCTTGCCAACCTTTATTAGAACAAAAGATCATTGAACCTGAATACCCAGGTTACATTATTAGTAATGTTCATGAATTTGGACCTTACATCGTAATTGCTCCAGAAATCTGTATCCCTCATGCTCAAGAAGGAAAAGGGGTAAATGATACTGCTGTAGCATTTATGAACGTTGAAGAAGCTGTGGACTTTGGACCAGGTGCTGACTACCAACCACATTTATTCTTCGTTTTAGCATCAACTGATAATGAAAAACACTTAAACAACTTATCAGAGTTAGTGACATTATTAGATGATGAAACAATTATCAATGCGTTTGTAGAAGCGCGCTCAAAAGAGGACTTAGAAAAAATTTTAAAAGGAATAGGTGAATAATAATGGAATTTTTATTCAGTTTTTGGCAATTCTTCTATGCTAACATTTTTACTAAACCACAATACTTTGTTGGTTTAATCGTTTTAGTTGGTTACTTACTATTAGGTCGTAAATGGTACGATGCATTAGCAGGTTTTATTAAAGCAGTTGTAGGTTACATGATCTTAAACGTAGCCGCTGGTGGATTAGTTTCAAACTTCCGTCCAGTTTTAGCAGCTTTAGGGGATCGTTTCGGATTACAAGCTGCTGTTATTGACCCATACTTCGGTCAAGCTGCTGCAGAAGCTGCATTAAAATCAGCTGGTCATGCAACAGGTTTAACAGTACAAGTATTATTAGTTGCGTTCTTAACTAACTTAGTATTAGTTATCTTCCGTAAATTAACTAAAGTTCGTACAGTATTCATCACTGGTCACATCATGGTGCAACAATCTGCTACAGCAACTTGGTTAATGGCTTTAGCTTTAGGTGATAACGTAAACCAATTACAATTTGTAATCTTATTAGGTATTGTATTAGGTGTATATTGGGCAGTAGCTGCAAACTTAACAGTAGAAGCTACACAAGAATTAACAGAAGGCGGCGGATTTGCAATTGGTCACCAACAAATGTTTGGGGTTTGGTTAGTTGACAAATTAGCTCCTAAATTCTCAGGTAAAAGCGACAAGAAGATTGAAGATCTTGAATTACCAGGTTTCTTATCAATCTTTAAAGAATCAATCGTTGCAACATCAATCTTAATGATCGTGTTCTTCGGTGCAATCTTATTAGTATTAGGTAAAGACTACTTAGTAGGCGTAAATGGACAAGAATTAACAGTTGCTGCTTCTAAATTCAAAATGACTACATTAAAAGCATCAGATGACTTCTTCTTCTACATTTTACAAACAGCATTAACATTCACTGTTTATGTTCAAATCTTACAATTAGGGGTTCGTTTATTCGTTGCTGAGTTATCAGAAGCGTTCCAAGGTATCTCTAACAAATTATTACCAGGTTCTATGCCAGCGGTTGACTGTGCTGCAGTTTACGGATTCGGTTCTCCAAACGCTGTAACAGTTGGTTTCTTATTCGGGGTATTAGGACAAATCGTAGCAATCTTAGGATTAATCGTATTCAAATCTCCAGTATTAATCATCACTGGATTCGTACCAGTATTCTTCGACAACGCTACATTCGCAGTATACGCTAACCATAAAGGTGGTTTACGTGCTGCTTCAATCTTGACATTCTTATCAGGTGTGATCCAAGTATTAGGTGGAGCAATTGCCGCAGGTGCATTTGGTTTAGCTGCATACGGTGGATGGCATGGTAACTTTGACTGGGATACAATCTGGGTTGGATTCGGATTCTTAATGCAAAACTTCCAATACATTGGTTTAGGTATCGTATTATTAATCTTATTAGTAATCCCTCAATTACAATACAGCAAAAACAAAGAACATTACTTCACTATTGCTGAAGACTATGAAACATACTTAGAGTCTAAGCAAAACTAATTTAAATCAGTAAAAGAATATAGTAAAATTGGGGTATCGGATAGTGTTCTATCCGATACTCTAACAATATAAGGAGATGTAAAATATGAAAGTATTAGCAGCATGCGGAAGCGGAATGGGATCAAGCCAAATTATTAAAATGAAATTAACAAACGTGTTCAGAAAATTGAATATTCCATTGGAAGTTCACCACTGTGCAGTTTCTGAAGCAAAATCTTCAGCTAAAAACTATGATTTAGTAGTTATTTCATCAGCTTTATTAGAAGTATTTGATGGATTAGATTTACCAAATACTAAAATTGTAGGCTTACAAAACTTATTATCTGAAAAAGAAATGACTGAAAAAATTTCTGAAGCTTTAGGACTATAAGAAGGGGTTCTACAATGGCATACGAACAATTAAAAGAACGTGTATTTAAAGCAAACTTAGAGTTACCAAAACATGGATTAGTTATTTTTACATGGGGTAACGTTTCAGAGTACGACCGTGAAGCAGGGGTTATTGCGATCAAACCTTCAGGCGTTGACTATGATAAACTAACTGCTGATGATATCGTAATTGTGGATATCGACGGAAACAAAGTAGAGGGAGCTCTAAAACCTTCTTCAGACTTAGATACTCACTTAGAAATTTATCGTAATTTCAAAGATGTAAATGGAGTAGTGCACACTCACTCTCTATGGGCTACTACGATGGCTCAACAAGGACAAGAAATTCCAGCATTTGGTACAACACAAGGGGACTACTTCTACGGAACAATCCCTTGTACTCGTGAAATGACTGAAGCTGAAATTAAAGGTGCTTATGAGTTAGAAACAGGTAAAGTAATCGTTGAGACTTTCAAAGATAAAGATCCAAATGCAATTCCTGGAGTTTTAGTATTTAACCACGGACCATTTGCATGGGGTAAAGACGCAATGGATGCAGTACACAACATTACTGTTTTAGAATACGTTGCAAACATGGCATGGCATAACTTTGCTTTAAATCCAAATATGAAGCCAATGTCACAAACAATTTTAGATAAACACTATTTAAGAAAACATGGAGCGAATGCTTACTATGGACAATAAAAAGTTTTATGAACTTGGTTTGTATGAAAAATCAATGCCAAACACACTTAGTTTTAGAGAAAAGTTAGAAACAGTGAAAGCAACTGGTTTTGACTTTTTAGAAATCAGTATCGATGAAACTGATGAAAAATTAAGTCGTCTAGAATGGACAAAAGAAGAACGCCAACAATTAGTAAACGATATGTTTGAAACTGGTGTTCCAATTCGTTCAATGTGCTTAAGCGGCCACCGTAAATATCCATTTGGATCACACGATGAAGATACTCGTGCACGTAGTCTAGAAATCATGGAAAAAGCGATTCAATTAGCAGATGATTTGGGTGTTCGTGTAATCCAATTAGCTGGATACGATGTTTATTACGAAGAAGGAGATGCAGTAACATTAGATTACTTCATTCAAAACCTTAAAAAAGCTACAGAGATGGCTTCCAAAAAAGGAATTCTTCTTGGTTTTGAAACGATGGAAACTCCATTTATGAACACTGTAGAAAAATCTATGCGTTTTGTTGAATTAGTAAACTCTCCATACTTACAAGTATATCCAGACTCAGGTAACTTAATGAACGCTTCATTAGAACCTGGTGCAAAAAATGTCTATGAAGATATCGAATTAGGAAGAGGGCATATTGTCGCTGCTCACTTAAAAGAAACAATTCCTGGACATTACCGTGAAATTCCATTTGGTACTGGCCAAATTGATTTCAAACGTATGGTGGATACATTCTTATCTATCGGGGTAAATCGTTTCACTGGTGAATTCTGGTATGTAGGTCAAGAAAACTGGTTAGAAGACATTAAGTTTGCCAACCAATTTTTAAGATCTCATTTCCCAAATATTTAGATTGAAACCTTCCTTTACTAGGGAGGTTTCTTTTTTTATCTAAATCACCGAATATTTTTGGTTTATAGTTCGTGTTTCACGCGCTTACAATTAATTTCCAATGTTTGAAATATGTAAATTTTATGAAAATGCTCATATTTACATTGTTATTGGTTGTAATTTTCGTGTATGTCTTGTAAGATTATTAAAGGGGTTAAGAATATCTTAATTTCTAACTATATAACCGTATCTTAGGAGGATATTTTTTTATGAAAAAGTCTTTTTGGTCTAAATTAGCAATTGGTTTATCATCATTGGCGCTTTTAGCGGGGTGCTCAAGTAATTCAGGTTCTGAATCATCTCAAACTCAAAGTGGTTCAAAAACAATCGATACTTTAAAAGTTGCTTTTGTTCCTTCACGTGACCCTGAAACAATTGTTACAACAACAGAACCATTAAAAGAATTATTGAAAAAAGAGTTAGCTAAAGAAGGCTACGATGTTAAAAACGTGGACATCACTGTCGGAACAAGTTTTGACGCAGTAGGGGAAGCATTAGCATCTGGTAGTGCGGATGTAGGTTTCTTACCTGGTGGTACTTATGTTTTATACGACAAAGAAGTTGACGTATTATTAACAGCTACTCGTGATAACTTATTAAAAGATTCTTCTAATCCTAAAGACTGGAATGATGGAAAAGCAACAGAACGTGGTAAAGAGCAAGCCACTTCATATAAAGGTTTAATCATTGCTGGTCCTACTGAGAAAGGGAAAGAATTAGCAGCGAAAATCAACAGCGGTCAAGAATTAACTTGGGACGATTTAAACTCTGCTAAATGGGGAGTATTAGGAACTTCATCTTCTTCAGGTTATATCTACCCAACATTATGGTTACAAGATAAATACGGTAAAGGTATTTCTGACTTACAAAACGTTGTACAATCTGACTCATACGCAAGTTCTGCAGCTCGTTTAGCATCAGGACAAATTGATATCATGGTTGGTTATGCTGACGTTCGTAATGACTACGCTAAGAAATGGACTAGCGATTACGGCCGTTCAGAAGACATCTTCAAAGAAACAAACGTTATCGGTGTTACTCCAGATATTTATAATGACACAATTTCAGTAAGTAAAGCTTCTCCAATCGTAGATGATGCATTTAAAGAAGCATTTGCAAACGCAATGATGAATATCGCTAAGACAGATGAAGGTAAAGAAATTATCAAGATCTACTCTCATAAAGGCTATAAGAAAGCTAACGCTAGCGACTACGATAAAGAACGTGAAGCACAAAAATTACTTAAAAAACTAAAATCAGGTAACTAATAAAATTTGTAATGAATATCAAATGAGGGTTAGGATATTTCTCCTGACCCTTTTTTGAGAGAGAGGCAATAAAATGATTAAATTTGAGAACGTATCTAAGACTTATCCAAACGGGGTTAAAGGTCTTAAAAATATTAATTTAGAAATTGAACAAGGAGAATTCGTATCGATTATCGGGCTTTCTGGTGCCGGTAAATCAACATTAATTCGTACGATTAACCGAATGCTAGATATTAGCGAAGGGAAATTAACAGTTGATGGTATCGATGTTACGAAATTAAAAGGGAAATCTCTACGTAAATTCCGTAGAAATAAGGTAGGGATGATCTTCCAATCATTTAACTTGGTAACAAGAACAACCGTTATTAAAAACGTATTGACTTCAATCGTTCCTGATATTCCGTTCTTCCGTTCATTATTCGGCATTTATACAAAACAAGAGAAATTACATGCATTAGAAGCATTAGATAAGGTAGGAATTGTTGATAAAGCATTCATTCGTGCGGATCAATTATCAGGTGGACAACAACAACGTGTGGCCTTAGCTCGTACATTGGCTCAAAATCCAGAAATTATTCTTGCCGACGAACCAGTTGCGGCTCTTGACCCAGTAACAGCTAAACGCGTTATGGAAGACTTTAAGCGTATTAACAAGGATATGAATATTTCAATCCTTTTAAATATTCACCACGTTGAATTAGCGCTTGAATACGCAGATCGCATCCTTGGAATTAGAGATGGTGAAATCGTATATGATGGTCCTAGTTCAGAAGTTACACCAGAAGTCTTGGATCTAATTTATAAAGGAAAGGCGGAGGAGTTACATGAAGCTTAAAGAACTCTTCGCACCAAAAGAATATACATTAGAAAACGGGACAACGGTTAAAGAACCACGCTCTAAAGTGATTTTTATTACCATCTTACTATTAATTGCAATGTACTTTGCAGGTAAGATTACTGGTTTTAACTTAAAAACATTGATGACTCGCGGAGGCCAATTCTTCGTTATTATCGGTAAAATGTTCCCACCAAATTGGGAATACTCAAGTTCTATCTGGGATCCATTAATTGATACGATTAAGATGTCATTACTTGGATCGTTACTAGGTTCGATTCTAGTAATTCCTTTTGCAATTATTGCATCAAGCAACATTGTTAAAAACAAATTTATCATTAGTTTAAGCCGTTTATTCTTAAGTGTGGTACGTACATTACCTACATTAGTAACAGCCTTAATTGCGACTTATATTTTCGGTTTAGGTACAATTGCTGGTACGTTTGCGATTGCTACATATACATTTGCGTATTGCGGTAAACAACTATATGAACAAATTGAAACAGTTGATATGGGCGCTTTCGAAGCTGCAGAAGCACTAGGAGCAACAAAAGGAAAAGCATTCTCTAATGCCATTATTCCTCAGATTTTACCAGGATACATCGCATCTTCTTTATACTGTTTTGAAGGGAACGTTCGTTACGCTTCAATTCTTGGGTATGTTGGTGCCGGTGGTATCGGGATTATCTTAAACGAAAACTTAGGATGGCGTGAATATAGCAATGTCGGTATGATTTTAGTAATTTTATTCTTTACTGTAGTTATTATCGAAAGTATTAGTTATTATTTACGTACTAAATTAGCGTAGGAGGGGACAACTATGAATGAAGCAGTATTAAATCAATATCAAAAAGCCCCTCGTACTTGGATCGTAAAATTAATTGTTGTTTTAATTCTTGTAACACTTGTTGCTTGGTCTGGAACAACGATTGAATTAAGTAAAATTCCTGAAAATGGGGCAGAAATCTCTAAAAATATTATTAAAGGGATTTTCACACCAGATACAACTTTGTTATTCGATATGTCGAATAAAGGTGTCGCTTATCTTTTATTAGAAACAATCTGTATTGCGTTTCTAGGAACATTAGTTGGTTCGATTTTAGCAATCCCATTTGCGTTCTTATCTGCAACGAATATCGTTCCAAAGCCAGTAGCATTAATCTTCCGTACAGTAATCATGGCCATTCGTACGGTACCAACTCTGATTTACGGATTAATGTTTATCCGTGTAACTGGACCAGGTCCGTTCACAGGATTATTAACGATGTCTGTAGCATCAATCGGGATGATTTCTAAGCTTTATATTGAAGCCATCGAAGACTTAGATTACAAGATTTTAGAGTCATTAGACGCTAGTGGCTGTAATTTATATCAAAAGATTCGTTTTGGGATCTTACCGCAGTTAATCCCTTCATTTATCTCAACAGTGATTTATCGTTTTGATATGAACTTAAGAGATGCAACGGTTCTAGGGATGGTTGGTGCCGGTGGTATCGGTTCACCATTAATGTTTGCCATGAGTGCTTATAAATGGAATGAAGTAGGGGCAATTCTATGTGGATTAATCATTCTAGTATTATTCATTGAGTTTGTATCTACTAAGATTCGCACACGTTTAGCACGTGGTTAATAAATCTATTAAATAACAAAAAAACGACTTACAGAGCATTTCTGTAGGTCGTTTTCGTTTATAAAATTGATTATTTCACCTTTGTAAAAATTTCACGAATTAACGGTGCAAAACTATATGCAACGGCTGCAAAGCCAATCACTAAAAAGAATGATAATACAGGCACTGTCTGATAAATAGCGAATAAAATTGCAGCAATAAGAACTGCAGCCATAATCAGTGATTGCACAGGCATTACGATGATAAGTAAATAACTATTTTTAACGAGACGTTTTATAGGACTAAAATACTGAGTCGTCATCGCAAGACCAATAATTGAAGCTACGATAGTGACGATTAAAATTAACGCTGATAACATAAATAACATAAAACCAATGATTCTAAATATATCAGCATTATTATTAGCAAAATTCCAGTAAAATTGAGCCATATAAACCATAGCAGCAATTAGAACTAAATATACGATCCATAGAAGCATCTTTTTAGTAATATCACGTTTAAATTCATTCCAAAACGGCTTAACGAGTGTGCGATTTTCATCCTCAGAAAGCTTAAGTGTCGTATGCATTAATGCAGCTAATGCAGGACCAATAGTTATAATAGGTATACATAGAAAGATAAATAAAAGATTTAATAAAATAAAATCAGCAACTAATGTAGCGAAATGCCAGAACTTGCTGTCTTGATTATATTGCATGTGAGACCATCCTTATTAATTAATTACTTTAATAAGTATACGTTGAGGGGCTTTAAAATGCAATGATGTTTCTTTATTCTTTTTCAGATACATATATAGGTTTACATAATATATATTATACTAAGTTATATATTGAAAAGATTCTATATCCTCTATCATAAATGAATACGCCCAGCGTTTATAAATAACACTGAGCGCATAATCATTTATATAACTTCTAATGTATCAATATCGATATTCTTATTAATCGATAATAAACATAAAACTTTTCTTGTAACATTTTTGTTACAACTAATGGCTAATGCATCTGCATATATATTCAGTTGCTCTTTATATTTACGCACGATGCTTTGAATTCCTTGTGTAGAATCCACAATATAATCCGTCTTATAATCAAATACGATAATCTCATCATCTAATTCGATATATCCATCGATAATCCCGTGAATCATCATCAAATCATCTGTCTGAATTGATTTAAAGAATTCATTAGCTTCCAGTACATACGAAAATGCTTGTTCACGTACTATTGCATGTGAATTTTGCACAATCCATTGACCAAATGTTGATTGGAAAAATTCGTAAGCCTGTGTTACAGGAACTTTTGCAGCAACTTCTGGTGTAATTTCATTGCAATCCACTAAAACTTTGAGTAATTGTTCCAATGTCTCTAATGTAATTTCACTTGCAAAGTCTACCTTCTGCATTAATAAGTGAAGAGCACTACCTCTTTGTGCGCCTGAAACCGATGCTGCAGCAGTTTCCATAAAGCGTGGTTGCTCCAATGTAGGAGAGAGGTAAATGGCTCTTCTCCCCTCTTCTATCAAGCTATTTTGCGATAGTTCTTCGATAATTGGATCCTCAAGTACACGTTTTAATTCTGATACACTTTGATAGCTTGTTGTTTTACTTTCAGTTTCAAATTGATAGTTTTGCTGAATTTTTTGAAGCATTTGTTGTACTCGAGACTTCAATTCACGTGGAGAATCGGATTCACTGTAATATTCATGCCAATCTTCTTGGAAGACTTCTTTACCACTGATTTCGTGAATATATTGCTGACTCTTAGTTACGATATCCGGTTTTGCAACAATTTCAGGAGTAATTTTGTATTGTTCGCGAATAGCACTTAACAGCATCCAGTTAAGGAATGTGCCACTCTTGAAACGTGCTTGATATGGTAGAATTTCGCTAGATTCGTTTGTTAAAAAGGCATATTTCTTCTTAAATGACTCGTAGTTTTTAAGCGTACCTACAATAATTAGCTTTTCACGTGCACGCGTCATTGCTACATACAATTTACGCATTTCTTCGGATAACAATTTCTTCTTCTCGAAGTTTCTTGTAGCTACAGCCTGAACTGTTGGATACGTAATGCGTGTGCTTAAATCAAAGTAATTCGTGCCTACACCAATCTCATCAGAGCACATAATAGATGCTTTTAAGTCCTGCATGTTAAATTTACGATTGGTATCAATTAAGAATACAACAGGGAACTCTAACCCTTTACTTGCGTGAATCGTCATCACTTGTACAGCGTTTGATTCTCTTGCAATCGGTGCTTCGTCTAGGTCTTTTTCTTTCTTTTGTAGTGCTTCTATAAAGCGAATAAAGTTACGAACGCCTTTAAAACTACTTGATTCGTACTGGTGAGCGTGCTCGTATAAAGCGTGTAAGTTTACAGCTCTTTGCGCACCGTTAGATTGTCCATGGACATATTCTAAGAAATGCGTATCCATATAAATCTCCCAGATTAACTGAGCGATGGATTCGTTATTTGCGCTGTCTCTCCATTTATTTAATAATGTTATAAAGCCTTCTAGTCGCTCTTTAAGTAATAATTGTTGCTTAGAATCATAGTAGTCGACTTCTTGGAGTTTAAAGTCAGAAACAAACTGGCAAACTGCTTCGTAGTAACTTGTATTTTTCGATAACTTACGAATGTGAGCCAAAGCGATCTCATCTAGTCCGATAAGTCCAGAGCGTAATACAGCTACTAGCGGAATATCTTGTAGTGGATTATCAATTACTTTTAGTAAAGAAACCATCGTCGTAATCTCTGTACGTTTAAAGTATGATTGCGCCTTTTGAACGTTTACTGGAATTCCATATGCCGCAAAAATCGATTCAATCTTATCATTGTTACTCTTTGTTGAAGAAAGAATAGCGAAGTCTCCATAAGTTACTGGACGTTTTGCATCTGCTTTATCATTCATCACTTCAAAAGGTGTCTTTATCATCTCTTGGATGCGTTGCGCAACATAATGAATCTCATTTTCTACTTTTTCGAATCCTTCAGCATCCTCTAAATCATCCGAGTTTTCATCTAAATTCACGTCTTCAATTAAAATAATTTCACTGGATTTGTCGTCATCTTGAGAATAAGAGAGATTCCCTGTTTTAAGCGCAGCAACGTCATCATATTCCACTTGCCCCAAATCTTTATTCATAATTTGTTGGAAAACTTTATTTGTAAAGGAAAGAACCTCATCTCTAGAACGGAAATTCCCTGCTAGAACAATTCTTTCCCCACTCTTTCCTTCGGCATACGCTTCGTATTTTTCACGGAATAGAGACGGATCTGCTAGTCGAAAACCGTAGATAGATTGTTTCACGTCGCCTACCATAAAGCGGTTATCTGGCTTACTTACGAACTCTAAAATCGCTTCTTGGACGCGGTTAACGTCTTGATATTCATCCACCATTACTTCTTTAAAGTGATTTTGATAGTATTCTGAAGCAATTTTTTGACCATTTGAATCTAATTTTGTCAAAATTCTCAGAGTATCATGTTCTAAATCTGAGAAATCAAGCTTATTTAACTGATGTTTTTCATCTTGGAAACGATCATAGAACATCACAGCTATATCTGAAAGTTTCGATAGAATTCTATTTACTTTCGTCATTTGCTGCAGCTGAACTTCTGGAGAAATCGCAAAGTAATCCTCTTTGATTTTTTGGAAGTCTTTTTTCAAGCCTTCGCGAATCGCTTTAATCTCATCTAAGCTTTCTTTAACGGTCTCATCCACTTTAGCTGTAGACCAGTTCTTGAATTTTCGATCTTCAAATGTTTGATACGCAAAGACATAAGACTCCTCTTGGATATGCACCAGAACAGCTTTAACAAAGTCTAAATCATCTTCTAAAACCGCTTGATGCTTCGGAGCTCCAAGAAGTTCGATATCTTTAAGAAGTTGATCATATTGAGTAACAAGGTAACTTAACTCTTCGATTAATGCTGGTTTCACGTATGTTTTAACAAACGCTGTTGAAGCATAATCGTTTCCAACAGAGTAGTTCTCTGTTAAATTAGATAACCATGTTTTAGGTTCTCTTTTTGAACGAGAATATTGATATAGGCGATAGACAGTATTCGTAATGCCGTCGTCCGAACGGTCGTTTGAGAACGTTGCAAATACTTCTTCAAATTCAGGATGTTCAAGAAGTTCTTCCTCAAGAGTTCTCCAGACTTTTTCTTGCAATAGTTGCCCTTCTATTTCATCCATCATCGTAAATACTGGATCAATACCCGCTAAGTAGAAATAACGACGAATCACTTTCATACAGAAACTATGGATTGTCGAAATCATAGCAGACGGAATCAGTTGTAATTGTTTCGCGAAACGTTGCTGAAGGACTTCATCCGTTGATTTTTCAATCGCCTCTTCTAATTTAGAACGAAGGCGCTCCTTCATTTCCTTTGCTGCAAGTTCCGTAAAGGTCACAACTAACAATTCATTAATGTCAATTCCCTCTTGAATATGCGTCAAAATACGTTCTACAAGAACTTTTGTTTTACCTGAACCAGCTGAGGCAGAAACAAGAAGATTGTTCCCACGAGTAGCTATTGCCTTCCATTGATCAGGTGTTGCTTGTAATCCTTTTGGTTTCTCTGGAATCATTCTTCTGTCTCTCCTTTCTTCTCTTGTAATTCATCTTGAATAAATGCAATCCCCTCTTCTTTTTCAAATTTTGGAAGAGTACGATATCTGTTTTCTGGGTTTGTTGCATCGAACTGGGCAATACTACTAAATTTACCGGATACAGAATCTGCATATTGTTTAAAGTCCTCGTATGGAGCTAGTGTAATATCTCCAGACAAGATGCCTCTACCCGCTTCTTGAATCTTTTCCCATACGAAATCTTTGAATAACTTCAATTCTTCTGTGGTATAAACGCCATTTTTATAAGTAGCACTGATGCCACCATCTTTTTTCAAAGCGACATTTAATACGTTTGATTTACTTGTCTCAAATAACTCCGGATTGAGTCTAGCGATCTCATCAGAATTGATTAATCCACGGTGTTTAAAGGCTTTAGTCCATTCTTGCATAAACTTATCTTCCGTTGGCACTTCTTTACTGCTGAATTTTGGATTATGCACATGGATATAGCTTGCTTCTAGCGGCGTTGGAACCGTACCTGTTTCACTGCGAATAATTTCTTCTGATACTTTCAAATACGTTAATAATTGGATTTGAACTCCTGCAATGAGTTTGGCAATCTCGAATCTTTGTTCAGAAGATTTATAGTCAATAATTCCGTTATAAATTCCGTTATCTGACTGTAGTAAGTCGATACGGTCAATTTTCCCACGTAAATGAATCGATTGATCCTTACCAATTGGAATGTGAATAGGATAGTTTCCAGAAGTCCCGAATACCACTTCGGTCATCCAAGGTTTTGTCTCTAGCTCTAAGGCTTGTCTTTGAAGCGCATTTGTCGTTTGTATTAGAGTTTGGTGTAACAATCCTTGGACGAAGTTTAAACGTCTAGAAGAGCCTAAAATCGCAAATTTCGGATTGTCTTTCATTCGATTGAAGATTTCTTGCTCAATGGCTATTTTTTGTTCGAATGTTAATTCTCTTAGTGATAGTCCACGTGCATTTAATTCTTTAATAAATTGATCAAAGAATTCATGGAAGTATTCCCCTGTATTTGCTGGTGATAGCTCGAATTCTTGGCGTTCTTTCAGTCTTAATCCATATTGTAAGAAATGACTAAATGGATCTTTATAGTAAGTCTCAATTTGAGACGTTGATAAATTCAATTGATTTCCATAAAGCTCTTGCGCAAGAGAAATTGGTAATTTACTCGCTACATTTAGTCTGAAGACAGATGCCAGTAACGCATGATAGTCCGCACTGAACGCTGCGTCATTTTTTAGTAGATGAGGAATTAAGATCCATAAGATATCAATCTCTTTCATTTCTTTAAACTTGTTTGCTCTCATCTTCAATAGAAGCGTTGTAAAGAGTTCAAACGGAACGACGAAATCCCCATGTTCTAAACGGTTTTGTCGGTTCAACGATCCATCGATTTCTTTAATTTCAAACTGTTTTAGTAATCGTTGAACAAAATTCGAAACGAGTTGTTCCTTACCATCTTTTGAAACAGCACAAGATAGATAAAGATGCTCTGTTGCGCTCATGAGTAACTGATAGAACACAAATGGTTCAACGGATTGCAGTTGTCCTGTTGTAGGCGCTAGGAAACGTCCACTATCTAGTTGATTTGAGAATAGCTCACGTTCATCGTCCGTTAATAACCCTGTCTCATCAATATTTCGTGGCATTACACCTTGCGTGAGTCCGACTGCAAAAGTAATTTTCTTAGGTGAATAACGAACAGAATCCATTCCTGTAATGGTTAATTCATCTAATGTAGATGGGGCTAAATTATAGTGTGTTTGTTCAAATCCTGTATGAAGTAACATCATAAAGGTTTCCCAATCAAAGGATTTATCTCCGAAAATATAGATATATTCATCTAGTAAACGGATAAATTCAGACCACACTTGTTCTTGACGTCTTGCTGTTTCGACGTCTCCTTCTTCAGCAGCAACATCTCTCCAGAAAATAACGGATTGATCTAATCCTAGAGTCGTCAATAATTGATACAGTACAGTAACTGCTTCAGTCGTTGTGGCTGCTTGTTCTAATTTCTTAAATGCAGGTAGTAATACACTTGTTAATTCATCTCGAAGTTCTTGCGCTTTTAAAAGAATTTGCGTATTTTTATCTGTCACTTCAACTGTAGAATCTTCGTCAATAGAATCTTCCACATAGGCCCAAGGTTTTCCATTGGTCCATTGATAACCTTCGTAACCATTAGCAAGAATAACTGTTTCCGTTTCATCTAATTGCTGTCTAAAGGCTTGTAATTGGTCCTTAAGAGGCGTTTCATCGTCTTTATGCCACAAGACATATTCGCTACGAAGAAGACTCATAATATCGGCATAACGCCAATCGTATTGCCAAATATTATAGAGTGCATCCAGAACTTGAATAATTGGATGATGCTCCATTGAGTCGGATAAATCGATAAAACCAGGAATATCATATTGTTTTAAAAGTGATTCCAAGAATAAATGATTCTCTTCTAAATTACGCCCCAAAATTTGAATGTCTTTATAGCGAACTTTCCCCTCTTGTACCATTCTCTTAATTTGGGCAAATGTCTCTTGATACTCTTCTCTTTCATCTGTGTACTTAGTAAAAGTGATTTTTTGCAATGGGAGCTTATCTTTGGCTGGTGTCTTCACTTTTGGAAGTCCACCATTCGTTTGAAGCCAGAATTTTTCAACCTCTTTAAATTCTTCATCAAAAAGCGAATCACAGTCTTCCCATTCAATGATGCGTGCTAAGTCCTCTCCTCTATTCACCCATCTTGAGAGTCTTTCTAAGAGGAGTCTGTTTGAAGTAAATAAAGAATCCCCTGCTTCGTTTTTAGCGGTATGGACTCCATATGTCGTTAATGTTGCATGAAATTCAACGGTTGCCCCACTTCCTACTAAGGCTTCAATCACTTCCATTTCAGCCTTCGTTAATGTCACCATTTCATCGATTGCAATAGAGGTATTGGACAAATCCTTAGTAGCAATTACGCTGCATAATTGCGCATAGCTTTCTTCTTGATGAACGAAATCTTCTTTTAGTGCTTCTATATAGTAACGATAAATAATCCCAAATTCTTTTAATCGTTGCTCGTTTTCTGAAGGAGTGGACGCTTCAAAAAAGCTAGAGAAATCCTCAACTTCAATTCCTCCAGATTGAAATTCATTCATTACCTTGCTTAATTGTTCAAGAAAACCTTTATGGCGAGCTTCATTTTTAAAGAGAACAAGCTTCTCTGAATGTTCCTCTAGAATTGATTTCAAAAGCATGGTAATTCCTACTTTTGAAATCGATGTTTTCTCAGTAATAGCTTCATTTCTGAGTAAATACCATAATAAACGTTTGAAACTGTATACTTGTAGTCTTGTTGAAGCGTAGCTACGAGACGGGGAATCCGTTAATAATTCTCCGACTTTTCGAATCATTTCCATTTCGGCAGTAAACTTAATGTGATCAGGAACAATGTAGTAAACCTGATGTGCTTCGTCTTGTTTAAGCCACTGCGCAAAACGTTCGGCAATTTTCTTTGATTTATTAACGGATTTCTTTGAAATAACGGCATTAAATCCCATTGATGCGTCCTCCTTTTTAAGTCTTCTTTAGTATATCATGAAATCTGGAAAAAGCGCTTTAAAAATTGAAATAAAAAAACACTTTTAGCAGTTTCCTACTAAAAGTGTACATTTCTTTTATAGTTAAAATTATCCCACTAATTTTTCTAAAAGATCAGGACGGAATCCGAAGAATGGTTCTACGCCATCAGCTACGATAACAGGTAATGATTGGAAGCCTAATTCCTTCACTTCTGCTAAAGCTTCTTCTGACTCGAAAACATCTTTTACTGTGAATTCCACGTTGTTATTTTCGAAAAATTGTTTTGTAAAATTGCATTGCATGCAATTTGGTTTTGAATAAAGAATAATATTGCGATTTGACATATTACTTCTCCCCTTTTTATTTTTTTCTGACAGAAGATATCATACATCATTTTGAATCAAAATACAATATATAGTTCTTATGAAAATGCATTTTCATTTTAAAACACAATATATAGTTTATACAGATTACTTATAAACGCTGGTATCATAGCCTTTGTTGGTCACGTAACCGTCTTTTTCCCAAATATTTTTCTTACGTTTTTTTGCTTTCTTTTCAATTTCTTGGAATTGTTTTAAAAGGCTCGTGTTTGGTTCGTAGGCATACCCAACTCTGGCAAGCCCCTCTTCAATTAAAATATCTTGAAGTAATTTGCCATCTACATACACATACATTAATGCACGATCATACTTATCCGCATGGTCACCGACATCGAAACTTCCTTCGATTTTCTTCGCGTTTGTTAATAGTTCTTCAGTACGTTTCTTCGCTTCATCTGCAAAAGGTTGAGCTTCTTTACCCTCTTTTGCTGTTTCTGGAGCATCTACAATGAGTAGACGCACTTTAAATTCTTTCCCTTCATAACTGAGGTGGAATGTATCTCCGTCTGCTCCGTATACATATTTAAAAGGATATTTTTTCATGCTTTCAAAGTAATCAAAATTCGTTCCCGTAAATGAGGAATTAGAAGCATTTTGAGACGTTTTCGATGAAGAATGAGTATTTGATTTATTCGTTGCCTTTTGCTCTCCAAAAGCCTTGTAAAGAGCAAATACAACCACAATAATAATTGAAATAACTGTACTAATCATTTTCCATTGTTTTTGGGTCATTTTGTTCCTCCCTAATAAATAAAAAAGAGGCAAGAGCCCCTTTTCTATTCAAATTAAACTTCTAAAAGTTCTTTTTCTTTATTTGCTGCTAATTTGTCGATGTTTTTAACACTATCATCCGTTACTTTTTGGATGTCTTTTTCAAGTGCGTGTAATTCATCTTCAGTAATTTCTTTTGCTTTTTCAGCTTTTTTCGCTTGGTCAATCGCATCACGACGAATATTACGTACGCTTACTTTTGCACTCTCAGCTTCTTTACCTACTTGTTTAGCTAATTCTTTACGACGTTCTTCCGTTAATTGTGGAATAATTAAACGAATAACAGAACCATCACTTGTTGGAGTGATTCCGATATCGCTCATTAAAATCGCACGTTCAATGTCGTTTAATGAAGATTTGTCATAAGGTGTAATTAAAAGCATACGTGCTTCTGGAACTGTAATTGAAGCTAATTGGTTTACTGGAGTTAATGCTCCGTAGTATTCCACTTCTAGACGGTCTAAAAGACTTGCGTTCGCACGTCCAGCACGGATTGAGCCTAATTCACGTTGAAGCGCATCTTCAGATTTTTTCATACGTTCTTTAGTATGAGCTAAAATTTCGCTAGTTGACATTACCTATTTCCCCCTAACTGTTGTACCAATGTTCTCCCCTAATACAACGCGTCTAATATTTCCTGGTTCGTTTAAATTAAACACAACTAATGGAATATCATTATCCATAGAGAGTGAACTTGCAGTCGTATCCATTACTTTCAAGCCTTTTTGGATAACATCTAAGTGTGTTAATTCATTATATTTCTTCGCATTCACGTCTACACGTGGGTCGGCACTATAAACGCCATCCACGTTGTTTTTCGCCATTAAGATTGCGTCTGCTTCGATTTCAGCAGCACGTAAAGCAGCGGCTGTATCTGTTGAGAAGTAAGGGTTCCCTGTACCACCCGCAAAGATCACAACACGTTCTTTTTCTAAGTGACGGACCGCTCTACGACGAATGTATGGTTCAGCAATTTGACGCATATCAATTGAAGTTTGTACACGCGTTGGAACTCCAATGTTTTCTAAAGCGTCTTGAAGTGCTAAAGCGTTCATAACTGTTGCTAACATTCCCATGTAGTCTGCTTGAGCGCGTTCCATACCAACTTCTTCACCAGTAATTCCGCGCCAAATGTTACCACCGCCGACAACAATGGCAATTTCAACACCTAAATCATGAACCTCTTTTAGCTCTTTAACAACTTCTTTAATCGTTGGTGGGTTAATACCAAAGCCTGCTTGCCCTGCTAATGCCTCACCACTTAATTTTAAAACAACACGTTTGTATTTTGGTTCAACCATTGCTTTATCTCCTTAATCTTTATAAAAAAAGGGAATAGCGGGTAGCTATCTACCATATTCCCTCACATGAACAGTGATTATTTTTTAACTTGTCCCATAACTTCTTCTACAAAGTTATCAACACGTTTTTCTAAACCTTCACCAACTTCGTAACGGTGGAATAATTTAACTTTTCCGCCTTTAGAAGCAACGAATTTAGATACAGTTTGATCTGGATCTTTAACGAATGGTTGGTCGTTTAAGCTGATTTCAGCTAAGAATTTGTTTAAACGTCCAGCGATCATTTTTTCAACGATGTTAGCTGGTTTGCCTTCGTTTAATGCTTGTTCAGTAAGAACTTTCTTTTCATGTTCTAATTCTTCTTCAGAAACTTGTGAACGGTCAATATATTTAGGGTTGATTGCAGCGATGTGCATTGAAACATCTTTAGCTGCTGAATCGTCTGTAGAACCTTCAACAACAGTTAACACACCGATACGTCCACCCATGTGTAAGTATGCACCGAAAGCATCTGCATCAGATTTTTCAACGATTTCGAAACGACGTAAAGTGATTTTTTCACCGATAACTGTAGTTGCTTCTGCAATAACGTCAGAAACTTTACCGTTTGGAGTTTCAACTTCAAGTGCTTCTTCTAATGTTGATGGGTTTGCTTTTAAGATTGCTTCTGAGATTTCTTTAACTAATGCTTGGAATTTGTCGTTTTTAGCAACGAAGTCAGTTTCAGCATTTACTTCTAAGATAACTGCGCGGTTTCCTTCAACTAATACATTAGTGATACCTTCTGCAGCGATACGGTCTGCTTTTTTAGCAGCTTTTGCTAAACCAGCTTCACGTAAGTAGTCAACCGCTTTGTCGATATCTCCTTCAACTTTAACTAATGCTTTTTTAGCATCCATCATACCTACGCCAGTCATGTCGCGTAATTGTTTTACTAATTGAGCTGTAACTTGAGCCATTCTCAATTCCTCCTATAATTTGCTTTTAAATTTTTTACAAACTTTTTAAAAAAAGCTGTTTGAATTGAAAAGTCTATTTCGCCTCTTTCTGATTCAAACAGCTTAACAGTTAGTGATTATTCAGCGTTGTCGCCTTCAACTAATTTTTCGATATCTTCTAATGAAGTATCTTTATCTAAGTCTTCAACGTCTACTGCTACGTCTTCACCTTGGTTACCTTCGATGAATGCATCAGCCATTTTAGCAACGATTAATTTAACCGCGCGGATAGCATCATCATTTGATGGAATAACAACATCGATTTCATCTGGGTCACAGTTTGTGTCAACCATAGCAACGATTGGAATGTTTAATTTGTGAGCTTCTTGAACAGCAATGCGTTCTTTACGAGGGTCAACGATAAACATTACATCAGGAATGCGTGGCATATCTTTAATACCACCTAAGTATTTTTCAAGTTTGTCTAATTCTTTTAATAGAATACCAACTTCTTTTTTAGGTAATACTTCGAAAGTGCCGTCTTCTTGCATTTCTTTGATTTTTTTCAAACGTTTGATACGTGTTTGGATTGTATCCCAGTTAGTTAAAGTACCACCTAACCAACGATGGTTAACGTAGTATTGACCTGAACGGATTGCTTCGTCTTTAACAGCATCTTGTGCTTGTTTTTTAGTACCAACGAATAATGCAATACCACCGTTTTCAGCAACTTCATGCATATAGTTGTATGCATCGTCCACTAATTTAACAGTTTTTTGTAGGTCGATGATATAGATACCATTTCTTTCTGTGAAGATGTATCTCTTCATCTTAGGGTTCCAGCGACGTGTTTGGTGACCGAAATGTACACCAGCTTCTAACAATTGTTTCATTGAAATAACTGCCATTTTTGTTTTCCTCCAATTTGGTTTATATTTTCCTCCCCAATTTTCAGCGATAAGACCTCTTCTAAAAGAAGCACCAATCTTAACATCCAATTAGGTGTGAATTTTTTTGGTTTTTACACCATCAATGATTGTACATGATAAACCATTTGAATGCAAGAGAATTCTATTGTTTTACGATAAAAACAATAAAATTCATTTTATTTGATTTATACATTTAACATCACA
>JABZYV010000015.1:0-36064 GCA_015264955.1 Streptococcus sp.
CACTTATCAATGAAGCACAGCTGATTCATGTGTGTGACATGCTCAGTAAGGCCAAGCGCGTGTATATCTACGGGCAAGGAAGTTCCGGATTAGCAGCACTGGAGATGAAGTTCAGGTTTATGCGACTCGGGATGATTTGTGAGGCGATTACGGATTTACATACGATGCTGATGAACCGCGTATTAGTCGATGAAGATTGCCTCGTGATTGGAATTACGGTGTCGGCTAACGAGAGTGTTGTAAATGCCGTGAATATCGCAAAACTTCAAGGAGCAAAAACCGTTCTGATTACCTCTAAGAAGAGCGAAGAGTTGCAACAGGATTGTGACGAATTAGTGCTCATCGCGATGAAGAATGCCTTAGAGCAAGGAACGACCATTACACCGCAATTCCCAGTTCTTGTCATTGTCGATATTTTATATAGTTACTACAAGGAAATCGATAAGGAACGCAAACGCTCGATTTTCTCAAATACATTACATGCCATTCAACCAGAATAAGGAGACGATAAAATGTTTGGATTTTTTAAAAAGAATCAAGTAGAAAAAGAAGTGCCAGTATTTGCACTAGCAGGCGGAGAAATTGTTCCCATTACACAAGTGAATGATCCAGTATTTGCAGGCAAGATGATGGGGGACGGATTTGCGATTATTCCTTCAAGTGGTGTGATTACTTCTCCAGTGAAAGGGGAAGTAGTAAATGTCTTTCCAACACTTCACGCTGTAGGCATTCAAACTTCTGGCGGATTAGAAGTACTCGTGCATATGGGAATTGATACCGTTGAATTAAAAGGGGGACCTTTTGAAACGACAGTAACAGTTGGCCAAAAGGTAGATGAACATACCGTGTTATCTACAGTGGACCTAGAAGCGTTAAAAGAAGCTGGTAAGGATACTGCAATGATGGTTCTCTTTACGAATATGGATAAAGTGGAATCAATTGTGATAGCTACAGAAGGAACTGTTGAAGGAAAAACAGAAGTAGGGAAAGTAACATTAAAAGCTTAATAAAAAAAGAATCTCCGCTCAAATTTGAGCGGAGATTTTCATTTGGTTTAGAAAATACGACTGCGGTATAAGCTTACCACTTTTCCTAAAATCGTACAGTTCGGTAAGATGATAGGGTCCATCGTGTCATTTTCTGGCTCTAGGCGCACATGGTCGCTTTCGAGATAGAATCTCTTACAAGTTGCAGTGTCTTCTTCGGTCATCGCAATGACGATTTCACCGTTTGAAGCAGTTGATTGTTTACGGACAATGACAGAATCGCCATCAAAGATCCCGGCATTAATCATACTGTCCCCTTTAATACGAAGCATGAATAAATCATCTGCATCGTTTTGCAGTTCTGGTGGAATAGGGAAGAAGTCACTAGCTTCTTCTACTGCAAGAATTGGTTCACCGGCTGTTACCACACCAAGCATTGGAATCGCTGTTGATTTAGCACCAATGGCTTTCAGTCCTGCCATCGTTAATTCAATCGCACGTGGCTTACTTGGGTCACGTTGAATTAAGCCATTTTTCTCAAGTCTTGATAAGTGACCATGAACGGTTGAAGTCGAAGAAAGCTGAACGGCGTTACAAATTTCACGCACTGTTGGCGGATAACCGTGTTCTTGAACTTCTTTATAAATAAACTGTAATACATCTAATTGTCTAGAATCTTTTAAATTTGTCATCGGAACATCTCCTTCTTTGAGACTAGTGTAACACACTTTGCAAACAGAAATCAAACAAATGTTCGCATGTAATTCAGATTTTTAGGAAAAAATGTCGTCTCGTGCTACACTAGGAGACGAAGCCAAGGAAAGGAATGACAAAAATGTTATCAGAAGAAAAATTAAACCGTATTAATGAATTAGCGAAAAAGAAAAAAGAAGGAAAATTAACTCCAACGGAAGAAAAAGAACAACAGCTCTTACGCCAAGAGTATTTAGAAGCATTTCGTGGAGGCATGCGTAACCACATCGAAGGATTAAAAATCGTCGATGAAGAAGGAAACGACGTGACTCCAGATAAACTAAAAGCGATTCAAAAAGAAAAAGGTTTGCATAACCGAGACGCAGAATAGATGAGAGAAGGCTGAAATTTTCAGCCTTTTTTTGTTGCACAAAATATGTGGAACACGTGAAAGAAGTATGTGTTTTGCAAGGGTTTACTATGTTTTCTTTATCATAAAAATAACGGTTGCAAAAGCAGTCTTGGATTAGTAAAATAGAAGAGTAAGTTCCGAAAGGAATCAATATATTTAAGGAGTGATTGTATGTTTGATAAAACCGATCAACTAGCAGTGAATACAATTCGTACACTAAGTATGGATGCCATTCAAGCTGCGAATTCAGGACACCCTGGACTACCAATGGGTGCTGCACCAATGGCTTATGTACTTTGGTCTAAATATTTGAAAGTTAACCCAAAACGTTCTACTTGGGTCGATCGCGATCGCTTTGTATTATCAGCAGGTCATGGATCTGCAATGTTATATGCTTTATTACTTTTATCAGGATATGACTTATCGATTGAAGATGTGAAAAACTTCCGTCAACTTGGAAGTAAAACACCAGGACACCCAGAAGTGCATGACACGGATGGGGTAGATGCAACAACGGGTCCTCTTGGCCAAGGATTTGCTAACGCTGTTGGGATGGCTATGGCTGAAGCGCACCTTGCTGCAAAATTCAACCGTGAAGGCTACCCAGTAGTAGACCACCACACTTATGTATTATGTGGTGACGGGGACTTAATGGAAGGTATTTCTTACGAAGCAGCATCTCTAGCTGGAACATTAAAATTAAACAAATTAATCGTATTATACGATTCAAATGACATCTGCTTAGATGGTCCATTAAATAAAGTGTTTACTGAAGACGTGAAGAAACGCTTCAAAGGATTAGGCTGGAATTATATCCGTGTTGAAGATGGAAATGATTTAGACGAAATCGCTGAAGCTATCGAAGAAGCACAATGCCAAAAAGAAAAACCAACAATTATCGAAGTGAAAACGATTATTGGTTACGGTGCTCCAAACCAAGGAACTAATAAAGTTCACGGGGCTCCTTTAGGACCTGACGGCATTGCTTCTACAAAAGCAAACTATGGATGGGAATACGGCCCATTTGAAGTGCCAGAAGAAGTGCAACACCGTTTTGACAAATTATTAGTGCAAACAGGTGAAAATGACTACAACGAATGGAAAACTTTATTCGAAGGCTATAAACAAGCTTATCCAGAACTTGCAAAAGAATTCGAAGACAGCTTTGCAGAAAACATCGAAGTCGACTTAGAAAAAGTATTACCTTCATATGAGTTTGGTAGCCCAGCAATGGCTTCTCGTGTGACAAGTCAAGCTGCGATTCAAGAATTAGGAAAACATATTCCATTCTTCTGGGGTGGATCTGCGGACCTTTCTTCATCAAACAACACAATGAATAAAGCAGACACAGACTTCTCACACGAAAATTACGGTGGAAGAAACATCTGGTTTGGGGTTCGTGAATTTGCGATGGGAGCTGTGATGAACGGTATGCTTCTTCATGGTGGTAACCGTGTATATGGAGGTACATTCTTTGTATTTGCCGATTACTTAAAAGCAGCAATGCGTGTTGCAGCGATTTCTCACTTACCAGCAATCTATGTGTATACACATGACTCGATTGCGGTTGGGGAAGATGGACCAACGCATGAACCAATCGAACAATTAGCAGCGTTCCGTGCAACTCCAAACTTAAACGTGATTCGTCCTGCTGATGGTAACGAAGTATCTGCTGCGTGGAAAGTAGCTGTAGAAGCAAAAGACCGTCCAACAGTATTAGTATTCTCACGTCAAAACTTACCAGTTCTTGAACACTCAAAAGAACTAGCTTACGAAGGTGTGAAACGTGGGGCATATGTGGTTAGCCCACAAAAATGCGATACTCCAGAAGGTATCTTGATTGCGACAGGTTCTGAAGTGGCGCTTGCCATTGAAGCGCAAAAAGTTCTTGCCGAAGAAGGGATTGATGTATCTGTTGTATCAATGCCATCCATGAACTTGTTCGAAGAACAACCAAAAGAATATCGCGAATCAGTATTACCAAGCGATGTTCGTAAACGTGTAGCCGTTGAAATGGGCGCAAGTTTCGGATGGGGTCAATACGTTGGCCTTGATGGGGCAACTGTGACAATCGACCGTTTCGGTTTATCAGGTAACGGAAACAAAGTCATGGAAACATTAGGATTCACTGTAGAAAATGTAGTGAATACATTTAAATCTTTATAAAAATAAGTTAAAATAAGAGATTGAAGGTCTGGGTATATCAGGCTTTCAATCTTTTTTTGTTTTTAGGAGAATGTATGAAAGAATTAAAACAGGCATTTACAATTAGTTTACCCATCTGTTTCGGGTATGTCTTTTTAGGAATTGCATTTGCACTTCTGATGTCTCAAGAAGGATTTCCTGCTTGGGCTTCTATTTTTTCAAGTCTATTTGTTTATGCTGGTTCCATGCAATTTGCCCTTGTCTCATTTATGAGTGCAGGGATGAGTTTTTGGATGATTGCCTTAATGACTTTATTTATTAATGCCAGAATGCTATTTTACGGCGTTAGCTTTATTGAGGAATTTAAAAAGTTGGGGTGGAAGGCTTTTTATTTAATCTTCGCCTTATCGGATGAAACATTCTCGTTATTAGTGGGGATGAAACAAACAAAAACTGAAGGCAATGAGAACGTTATGGTCTATGTTGGGCTCTTGAACCATTTCTATTGGATTCTTGGCACAGTCATTGGAGTTGTTATCGGCGAATTCCTTCCGTTTTCAACAAAGGGCATCGATTTTTCTATGACGGCACTCTTTGTGGTGATTCTCGTGAACCAATTGAAAAAGGCAGACCGCTATTTCCCATTTATCATTGGGGGAGTGAGTGCGATTTTCTGGTTGATTTTTGTTGGAAAACAGTATTTTCTTGTGTGCGCATTAGCCACGACGATGATTGGATTAATTGCAATCTTCGAACGTGAGAAACTACAAATGAAGGAGGAAGAAAATGAGTAGTACGTATATTTTTCTTGCTCTTATTACTAGTGGAGTTGTGACTTTTGCGATTCGATTATTTCCATTTCTAGTACTCCGCAATCAAACGAATTTATCAAACCGCATGCAGTTTATTTCTGCGGTCCTTCCACAAGCTATCATTACAATTCTAGTCGTTTATTGTTTAAAAGAGATTTCGTTTGTCAACGCACCATTTGGAATTCCAGAACTCATCGCAGTCGCAATCGTAGTGTTGTTGCAATGGTGGAAGGAGAATACCTTGCTCAGTATCTTTGTTCCAACGGTCATTTATATGGTCTTATTACAAGTGATGTGAAATTAACATATATGTTAATTTAAGCTATCTAGTGCATGGTTGTATCTAGGTATTTTCTAGCATTGTTTTATGGTAAAATAGAGCTACATTGATTTAGAAAGAGGCACTCTTATGAAATTATTATTCGTTGGCGATGTTGTCGGTTCTCTTGGAAGAGAGATGGTCACACAATACATCCCAAAATTAAAGAAAAAATATAAACCACAAATCACCGTCATTAATGGGGAAAATGCTGCCCACGGAAAAGGAATTACGGAGAAGATTTATAAGGAGTTATTGCAGGCTGGTGCAGACGTTGTAACACTTGGAAATCATGCCTTTGATAACAAAGCGATTTTTGATTTCATTGAAGATGCCACAAAAATGGTACGACCACTGAACTATCCAGCAGGAGTTCCAGGAAAAGGAATCGTTTATGTAAAATGTAACGATAAAGAAGTGGCCGTGATTAACTTGCAAGGCCGTGTCTTTATGAATCCGTTGGACGATCCTTTTGCCAAAATCACTGAGGTAGTTGAAGAAGCTAGAAAGAGAACACCGATTATCTTTATCGACTTCCATGCTGAAGTAACGAGTGAAAAGCAAGCATTGTCTTGGTACTTAGACGGGAAAGTATCAGCCGTTGTTGGAACGCATACGCATGTGCCAACAAATGATGCCCGCGTTCTTCCACAGGGGACAGCCTTCCTTTGTGATGTGGGAATGACAGGTCCGTATAACGGAATTCTCGGGATGGAACGCGATATTATTATTACGAAGTTCCTCAATCAATTACCGGCACGATTTGAAGTGGCTGAAGATGATGAAGGCCAATTAAGTGCTTGTTTGATTGATATTGATGATAAAACGGGGAAGGCGAAATCGATTCAACCGATTCGCATTACTCCAGATGCACCATTTTTTGAATAAAAAGATTAGAAAGAGAGTCAGAAATGCCACAAAAAACGAAACACACTCCGATGATGCAACAGTATTTTTCGATTAAAGAAAAATATCCTGATTGCTTATTGTTCTATCGACTAGGTGATTTTTATGAATTGTTTTATGATGATGCGATTGAAGCAGCCCGACTTCTCGAAATTACATTAACCAGTCGAAATAAAAATGCAGAGGACCCAATTCCAATGTGTGGGGTTCCTCATCATGCCGCAAAAGAATATATTAAAACGCTGATTGAACTTGGGAAGAAAGTAGCCATCTGTGAGCAATTGGAAGATCCAAAGTTAACAAAGGGAATGGTGAAGCGAGATGTTGTTCAAGTCTTGACACCAGGGACGTATACAGAATACCAAGCGCAAAATCAAAACCATTATTTAGTGTCGATTTTACCGCTTGTCGGGAAACGATTTGCACTGTCGTATGTGGATGTGTCAACAGGGGAATTAAAAGTGACACAACTCGAGAACTTGGAAGAAGTGCGCAGCGAATGCTCAAGCTTGATGTGTCGTGAAGTCGTTCTTGTCGATAGCGATGTGACAGAAGAGCTTCGCCATCTGTTTACAAGCATGCAAATTTTGATTTCAACGATTGAAAAAGATGAAATTAATGCCGAAGATTGCACAGATTTAGTCTCAGAACTAGAAGATGAAGCTTCTATCCGATGCGTGCAAAATCTTTTGAGTTATTTGAAACTCACTCAAAAGAGAAGCTTCTCGCACTTACAAAAGGCGCAAGCGTATCAAAGTGAATTCTATTTAACGATGAATTACGAAACGAAGCGTAACTTAGAGTTAACAACGACAATCCGTGCCAACCAAAAACATGGGTCGCTGTTCTGGTTCTTAGACGAGACGCAAACAGCGATGGGGGGACGACTCCTCAAACAATGGCTTGAAAAACCACTTGTATTAGAAGGGGCCATTCAAAAACGACATGCGTTAGTGGAAACATTAAACCAACATTACTTTGAACGTACAGACTTTATCGAAACATTGAAACGTGTGTACGACTTAGAACGAATTGTTGGGAAAGTGTCCTTTGGAACCGCCAATGCGCGTGACCTCTTGCAATTAAAACAAACACTTGGACAAGTACCAATCTTTAAATCGATTGTCGATAGTTTGGACTCTGAGGAATGGAGTGCTCTTGGAGAAAACTTATTCGATATTCCAGAGTTATATGATTTAATCGACCGTGCCATCGACGAGGATGCACCGCTCACGATTTCAGATGGAAATATTATCCGTTCGGGATATAACGCGACACTCGATACGTATCGCGATACGATGAAACACGGAAAAGAATGGATTGCTTCTCTCCAACAACAAGAACGTGAGCAAACAGGCATCAGTTCATTGAAGATTAGTTTTAACAAGGTGTTTGGTTACTATATCGAAGTGACAAAATCAAATCTTTCAAAACTCGATAGTAGCCGCTATGAGCGTAAACAAACGCTGGCGAATGCGGAACGTTTTATTACACCTGAATTAAAAGAAAAAGAAACGCTGATTTTAGAAGCGGAAGAAAAATCAAGCGCCCTCGAATACCAATTATTCGTAGAAGTGCGTGAACAGGTGAAACATTACACCGCACAGTTGCAACAATTGGCGAAAACTGTCGCAACCATCGACGTCTTACAAGCGTTCAGTGTAGTGAGCGAACGTTACCACTTAGTGAAGCCTACGATTTCGATGAAGAACCGTCGACTCTGGATTGAGGATGGCCGCCATCCTGTTGTTGAAAAGGTCATGGGACAATCAACCTATGTTCCAAACAGCATTTCAATGAGTCCAGACGAACATATTCTTCTCATTACTGGGCCGAATATGTCTGGTAAATCAACTTACATGAGACAATTAGCGCTCTGCGTGATTTTGGCGCAAATCGGATGCTTTGTACCTGCTAAGAGTGCAACGATTCCAGTCTTCACGAAAATCTTTACCCGTATCGGGGCAGCCGATGATTTAATCTCGGGTCAAAGTACGTTCATGGTCGAGATGATGGAGACAAACCACGCGCTTCGAAATGCAGACGAAACAAGCTTGCTATTGTTTGACGAAATCGGACGTGGAACGGCTACATATGACGGAATGGCGCTTGCTGAAGCCATCATCACGTATATTCACGAGCATTTATCAGCAAAAGTATTATTCTCAACGCACTATCACGAGTTAACTAGACTTAGCGAAAAATATGCAGATTTACGCAATGTGCATGTGGGAGCCGTTGAAGAAAATGGCGAAGTGGTCTTCTTGCATAAAGTATTAGAAGGGCCAGCTGATAAGAGTTACGGAATTCATGTGGCAAAACTGGCTGGACTTCCTACAGAGCTTTTGAAAAATGCGAGCACGATTTTAAATCATTTAGAAGCTAAAGGGGCCCAAAGTGATAATAGCACCTACGTGGAACAAGTATCGCTCTTTGAAGAAGAAACAGAAAGCGTACCTGAATGGGTTCACGAGCTTAAAGGCTTAAACTTAATGAGTATGACGCCAATGGATGCAATGAACATACTTTATAAATGGCAACAAATGGAAAAGGGTGAGTAGTGTATGGGAACAATTAAAGAATTAAGTACATTACTAACAAACCAAATTGCAGCAGGGGAAGTGATCGAACGTCCTTCTTCTGTGGTGAAGGAATTACTCGAAAACGCAATTGACGCCGGAAGTACTCGTATCGAGATTGAAATCGAAGAGAGTGGCCTTCGCAAAATTCGCATACAAGATAATGGAATTGGGATGACGAAAGAAGACGCTCGTATGTCGATTAAACGTCATACAACGAGTAAACTCTATTCGCCAGAACAACTCTTTAGAATCCGTACACTGGGATTCCGTGGTGAAGCCTTGGCGAGTATTACGGCCGTTTCAAAAGTGACGCTGACGACTTCTACCGGAGAAGAAAGTGGCGTGGAGTTAAAGATTGAGTCTGGTGAGATTAAAGAAGAAAAGACCGTTCCACCTTTAAAAGGAACGACTTTCCTTGTTGAAGATTTGTTTTATAACACACCAGCTAGGTTGAAATTCGTTCGTACATTGCAAACTGAGCTAGCGCATATTACCGATGTGGTGAGTAAGGCGTCTCTTAGCCACCCAGAAATTGCCTTTGTGTTAAAAAATGATGGCAATCTGTTATTACAAACCTCTGGGAAAGGGGATTTGCTGCAAGCGGTCGCTGGAAATATTGGCCCCGTAAATGCTCGTAAGATGTTACCATTTCACGGGGAAGACGAAGATTTCAAAGTATCTGGATATACGTCGCTACCAGAACTCACACGTTCAAACCGCAATTACTTATCGATTTTCATTAATGGACGACCAATCCGCAATATGGCCATCGCAAAGGCCATTACATTAGGATACGGCTCGACTTTGATGGTGGGACGATTCCCAATTACGATTATTTCGATTGAAATGGACGTGCAACTCGTCGATGTAAACGTGCATCCAACGAAACAAGAAGTGCGAATCAGTAAAGAGCAAGAACTCTCACAGGTGATTCAAAAGGCTATTAGAGAGGCGATACAAGGCGTACAGCGCATTCCTGAATCGATTGAAGACTTGTCCTTCAAACGTAAAGAAGATCGCGTAGAGGCTCCAAAACCAATCCAGCAAACATTGGAGTGGCAATTGAAGACACCGCTTGTGGAGTCTAGTCGCATAGAAACGCCTTCGTTTACTGAAAATGTAAGAGAAGAAGTCGAAGTCCTATCAAACGATGATGCGCCTGTTCTGCTAAGTAACGCAGTTGAATCTGTGGAACAAGAGGAACTCGTTGACAGCCACGATGACCATGCAGATTACTTGAAGTTGGCTGAGAAAATCGACTCTCAACCATTCGAAAGAGAATTTCCAGAATTGCATTATTTTGGGCAAATGCATGGAACTTACTTATTTGCACAAAACGAAAAAGGCTTATATATGATTGACCAACATGCCGCTCAAGAACGTATCAAGTATGAGCAGTTTAAGGTGGAGATTGGTCAAGTCGGTAGAGTCAGTCAGCCATTGATGGTACCAATTTTGCTAGAGTTCTCGAAAAAGGACAGCGTGAAGTTGGAAGAACGATTATCCCTTGTAGAAGAATTTGGTATCGAGATGGAACCGTTTGGGCAAAATACGTTCCAAATTCAATCGCATCCAGCGTGGATTAAGAAGGGGCAAGAAAAGGCGATTATCGAAGAAATTATCGATTTTATCTTGGCCGATGAAAAGATTACGGTTGCTAAATTAAGAGAAGCTACAGCGATTATGATGAGCTGTAAAGGTTCGATTAAAGCCAATCACCACTTAAGTGAATGGGAAGCACGTCAGTTATTAGTGGATTTAGCAAAATGTAAAAATCCATATAACTGTCCGCACGGTAGACCCGTACTCGTTCATTTAACGAATAAGGACTTGGAACATCTCTTCAAGAGAATTCAAGATCCACATCAGTCGAAACGACAACAATTTGAATAGGAGAAACCACGATGGAATTTTCAAAAGAAGAACTAAAAAAACGTTTAACAGAAATTCAATATGAAGTGACTCAAAATGAAGCCACAGAAAGACCTTTTTCAGGAGAATATGATGATTTCTATGAAGATGGAATCTATGTAGATATCGTTAGCGGAGAGCCGCTCTTCAGTTCAAAAGACAAATTTGATGCTGGTTGCGGCTGGCCATCATTTTCAAAACCAATTGACAATACAACGCTAACGGAAAAAGAAGACTTCAAATTGAACCGTAAGAGAACAGAAGTGAGAAGTGGTCAAGCAGATTCTCATTTAGGACACGTCTTCGAAGATGGTCCAAAAGAATTAGGCGGACTACGTTATTGTATCAATTCTGCCTCTCTTCGTTTCATCCCAGTTGCGAAGCTGGAAGAAGAGGGATACGGAGAATTTCTACAATATTTTCAATAAAAATCTTAACAAGCCTTATTGAAATGGAAAAACCGAGGAATTTTACCTCGGTTTTTTTGATCCTATCTGACTTTTTATGAACGTTTTATTGCGGAATGAACATAAAAAATGGTAAAATAGAGTACTCGATGATGAGTTATGATCAATATTCGAGTTGAAATAGTCAAATAAATGTGGTTATGAACGTTTTGGATCAGTAGAAATACGGTCTAAAAACAGGAATATTTCCTAAAGGAAAACGTAATATATCAAAACGATGACCGTTTTAGTAATTCTTCTTGACACCCGTAAATAGGTATGGTAAATACTTTGCGGTAAATAAAAGAAGGATTTTTGAAACGCCATTTTCGAATTTCTTTAGAAGCCAAAAATAAGAAGGGAAGACAAATACACATGACACAATTTGATAAACCAGAATACTTAGCAAAAGTGGATGCTTGGTGGCGTGCAGCGAACTACATCTCAGTAGCTCAAATGTACTTAAAGGATAACCCACTTTTACGTCGTCCAATCCAAAAAGAAGACGTTAAACTTCATCCAATCGGACACTGGGGAACAATCGCAGGACAAAACTTTATTTACGCACACTTAAACCGTGCTATTAATAAATATGACATAGATATGTTCTACATTGAAGGACCAGGTCACGGTGGACAAGTAATGGTTTCTAACTCTTACTTAGATGGATCTTACACAGAGTTATACCCACAAATCACTCAAGATGAAGCAGGGTTCAAACAATTATGTAAAATCTTCTCATTCCCTGGAGGAATTGCGTCTCACGCTGCTCCAGAAACTCCTGGTTCAATTCACGAAGGTGGAGAATTAGGTTACTCATTATCACATGCTACAGGTGCTGTTTTAGATAATCCTAACGTAATTGCTGCTGCAGTTATCGGTGACGGTGAAGCAGAAACTGGTCCTTTAGCAGCTGGTTGGTTCTCAAACACATTCATCAACCCAGTAAACGATGGTGCAGTATTACCAATCCTTTACTTAAACGGTGGTAAAATCCACAACCCAACTATTTTAGCTCGTCGTACTGATGAAGAATTAACTCAATTCTTTAACGGTTTAGGATGGGATCCAATCTTTGTTGAAGGAACAGATCCTAAAGAAGTTCACCCATTAATGGCTGCTAAATTAGATGAAGCTATTGAAAAAATCCAAGCAATTCAAAAAGAAGCTCGCTCTAAGAGCGCTGAAGAAGCTACAATGCCACATTGGCCAGTATTAGTAGTACGTACTCCTAAAGGTTGGACAGGTCCAAAAGAATGGAACCACGAACCAATCGAAGGTGGATTCCGTGCTCACCAAGTTCCAATCCCAGTATCTGGTGAAGCTATGGAACACATCGATGCATTAGTTGACTGGTTGAAATCATACCGTCCAGAAGAATTATTCGATGAAAATGGTAAATTAGTAGAAGAAATTGCTGCAATTTCTCCAAAAGGCCCACGTCGTATGAGCATGAACCCAATCACTAACGCAGGGGTTGTAAAACCAATGGAAATTACTGATTGGACTAAACATGCAATCGATACATCTAAACCAGGTGCTATCCAAAAACAAGATATGATCGAATTTGGTCGTTTTGCTGCTGACTTAGTAAAAGCAAACCCAGATAACTTCCGTATCTTTGGACCAGACGAAACTAAATCTAACCGTCTAAACGAAGTCTTCAAAGCAACGAACCGTCAATGGGTTGGTCGTCGTGACGAAAGCTACGATGAATGGATTTCACCAGTTGGTCGTGTTATCGACTCACAATTATCAGAACACCAAGCTGAAGGTTTCTTAGAAGGTTATGTATTAACAGGTCGTCACGGATTCTTCGCATCTTACGAATCATTCTTACGTGTAGTTGACTCAATGATCACTCAACACTTCAAATGGTTACGTAAATCTAAAACTCACGCTCCATGGCGTAAAAACTATCCATCATTAAACTTGATTGCAACATCAACAGTGTTCCAACAAGACCACAATGGATATACTCACCAAGATCCAGGTTTATTAACACACTTAGCTGAGAAAAAACCTGAATTCGTTCGTGAATACTTACCAGCGGATACAAACAGCTTGATGGCTGTTATGGCTGAAGCTTTAAGTTCAGAAGATAAAATTAACTTAATCGTTTCTTCAAAACACCCACGTCCACAATTCTACTCTGTAGAAGAAGCTAAAGAATTAGTGAGCGAAGGTTACAAAGTAATTGATTGGGCTTCAACAGTGAAAGAAGGAGAAGAACCAGACGTAGTGATCGCTGCTGCAGGTACTGAACCTAACTTAGAAGCATTAGCAGGTATTTCAATCTTGCACAAACAATTCCCAGAATTGAAGATTCGTTTCATCAACGTAGTAGATATCTTGAAATTACGTTCTCCAAAAGTGGACCCTCGTGGTTTATCTGATGAAGAATTCGATAAATTATTTACTGCTGACAAACCAGTTGTATTCTGCTTCCACGGTTATGAAGGTATGATTCGTGACTTATTCTTCGATCGTCACAACCATAACGTTCATATCCACGGATACCGTGAAAACGGAGATATCACAACTCCATTCGATATGCGTGTATTATCTGAAATGGACCGCTTCCACGTTGCTAAAGATGCTGCAGTTGCTGTATACGGCGACAAAGCTAGCGAATTTGCTGCGAAAATGGACGAAACTGTGGAATTCCACCACAGCTACATCCGTGAACACGGGGAAGATATTCCTGAAGTTGTGAACTGGCAATGGGAAAACGTGAATAAATAATTCATCTAACAGGGTGCCTCAGAAATGAGGCACTCTTTTTGTGCTGAGAAGAATATAAAATATAATAAATGATTACTGCGGAACCTTCAGTTTCTGTAATAATCGCTGTAGTGAGGTACCGGTTCGAGCCTCTATGAGTCTCTCACCTTTAAAGCCTCAAAGTAGGAGTAAGGAATAAATTCCTAACTCCTACTAATTCGCATTTAATACGATCCCCACCACTGCGATTATAGAAACTCGAAGTTCCTACGTAATCATTTATTTTTTTAGTGCAGAAAAATGATCATTTCTAATGCACCCTGTGAGAGAGGGCTGGAAAGAAGAAAATAATTACTCCAAATCCTTGCGGATTTTTTTATAATAGCTGTAATGTTGTACCGGTTCGAGCCTCTATGAGTCTCTCACCTTTAAATCCTCAAAAAGGGAGTAAGGAATCAATTCCTAACTCCCTTTAATTCGCATTTAATACTAGTCACATTACTGCTATTATAAAATCCGCAAGATTTTCCGTAATTAATATATCTGTTGCTTCATCGACTCATATATAATGCTTTTCTGAGGCATAATGTTAGAGAAGGTGGACGAGAAAAAAAGAGTTTTGGTAGGTATTTTCAAAAAAATGAAAATATATGGGTTGACTTTCAAAAAAATATGTGTTAATTTATTTTCATCAATTAAATCAAATGGTTATTGAACTGAGGTGCGGATGACAAGAGTACAGGAAACTGGAAAGGGGATTTCGCCGAAACGTGAAAACGTTGGGGGCTGGTCATAATAGGTCAGTCACTGTCATGATATCTGCCCAGATACTCATGAAGTGCAATCAATTACCGGGCAAAAGAATGACTACTTATGACTTTTTATGAGGAATCACGGCTTTTGTTCGTGGTTCCTTTTTTGTGTGTTATGAGAGAACCAGTTTGATAATCGAGAAGGAGAGAAAGAAAATGAAAAAAATTTTAGGCGCAATTGCAGCTTTAGCAATGACAGTAGGTTTAGCAGCGTGTGGAACACCTGTTAGCCAAGGGACAGCAAACCAAAACCAATTAGTGGTTGGGATGGAAGCAGGATACCCACCATTTAACTGGACTCAAAAAGATGACTCAAACGGAGCGGTAAAAATTCAAGGGACTGACCAATACGCTGGCGGTTACGACGTTGAAATCGCAAAACGTGTAGCTAAACAATTAGGAAAAGAATTAGTAATTGTAAAAACTGAGTGGGATGGCTTAACACCAGCGCTTGTTTCAGGTAAAATAGATGCGATCATTGCTGGTATGAGTCCTACAGAAGAACGTAAAGCAACAATCGACTTTACAGATTCTTACTACGATTCACAATTAGTATTAGTGGTTAAAAAAGGTTCTAAATATGCAAACGCTACTTCATTAGCAGATTTTTCTGGTGCAAAAGTAACAGCTCAATTAAACACTTTCCACTACTCAGTGATCGATCAAATTCCAGGCGTTGACAAACAAGCTGCTATGGATAACTTCCCAGCAATGCGTGTAGCTTTACAAGCAGGAACAATCGACGCTTACGTTTCTGAATTACCAGAAGCAATTTCTGCTCAAGCAGCAAACAGCGACTTCGTAATGGTTAAATTAACAGATGGCTTCAAAGCATCACCAGAAGACACACAAACAGCTGTTGGTGTTAAAAAAGATAGCCCATTAACAAAAGAAATCAACGAAGCATTAAAAACAATCTCTAGCGAAGAACGTCAACAAATCATGCAAGATGCTATTAAAAACCAACCTGCAGCGGAATAACAAGGATACGAGGGCGAACGCTCAGGACTGAATCACTGGACCGAAACGACGGAAGGAACGTGTAACGTTCTGCGTACGTTTCGGGAAGTGGACGTCAGTCCTGTGAGCCTGAGTTCAACTACAGGCAGTAAGCAAAGCACAAACATAACACACCGCCACCTCGTGTGGCGCATACATACACATTAAATACAGAAAGTAGGAAAATAAATGAGTATTGATTGGATTGTAAAAATCATTCAACAGAACTGGCAAATGTTTTTAACAGGTGCTTGGATTACACTATATATTTCAATTATTGGTACAATTATTGGGACTTTAATCGGGATGTTCATCGGATTTGTTAAAACAATTCCATTACCAGAAAAAGGACCTAAACGTATCCTTTTAAAAATTGCAGTTATCATTTTAAACTGTTATACAGAATTCTTCCGTGGAACACCGATGATTGTACAAGCAATGGTAATTTACTACGGAACAGCCTTAATGTTTGGTATCAATTTAGATGTGACATTCGCTGCGATTTTCATCGTATCGATTAACACAGGGGCGTATATGTCAGAAATCGTTCGTGGTGGGATTATTTCTATCGACCAAGGACAATTTGAAGCCAGCCAAGCTATCGGGATGACGCACTGGCAAACAATGCGTTATGTTGTTTTCCCACAAGTACTCCGTAACATCCTTCCAGCAGTAGGGAACGAGTTCGTTATCAACATCAAAGATACTTCTGTATTGAACGTAATCTCTGTATCAGAATTGTACTTTGCGACAAAAACAGTTGCGGGTCAAAACTTCCGTTACTTCGATACATTCTTTATCACATTAATTCTTTACTTCATTATGACATTCACAGTGACTCGTATTTTACGTTACTTCGAGCGTAAATTAGATGGTCCAGATAACTATGAAGTGATTTATTCAGATCCATTAAACTCAAACTCAATGTCAGCAGTCGAAGAAAAAACTAGACAGAAAGGAAATGCATAATGAGCGAAGCAGTAATTTCCATTCAAAACTTAAGTAAAACTTTCGGTACTAATGAAGTTCTTAAAGATATTTCTTTTGAAGTAAAACGAGGGGAAGTAGTAACGATTATCGGTTCAAGTGGTTCTGGTAAATCAACACTTTTACGTTGTGTGAACTTGCTCGAAAAACCAACTTCAGGCGAAATCTACTACGATGACCAAAATATTCTTGAACATGACAAGAGTATTTACGAATACCGTACTCACGTAGGAATGGTGTTCCAACAATTTAACTTATTTAACAACTTAAACGTGTTAGAAAACTGTATTGTTGGACCTATGAAAGTATTGAAAAAATCAAAAGAGGAAGCAGAGAACATCGCAAAAGAATTCCTTGAAAAAGTAGGAATGTCTGCTTATATCAATGCGAAACCTCGTCAATTATCAGGTGGTCAAAAACAACGTGTGGCTATCGCGCGTGCATTATCGATGCAACCAGATGTATTGCTTTTCGACGAACCAACTTCAGCACTTGACCCAGAAATGGTAAACGAAGTGTTAGAAACAATGAAAAGCTTAGCGCACACAGGGCTAACAATGATCGTTGTTACACACGAAATGGGATTTGCCAAAGAAGTCAGTGACCGTGTTGTCTTCATGGATAAAGGAGTTATCGCTGAAGAAGGCACTCCAGAACAAATCTTTGAAAACCCACAAGTAGATCGTACGAAAGAATTTTTAGGACGCGTTCTAAAATAAGCGAAATATGCTATAATGAGCTAAGACAGTTTGTCTTGGCTCTTTTTTTATGCCAGACAACAGAACCAAATTTGAAGGAGTAGCATCATGTTTGAAGTACATACATCATCACAAGAGGAGACAATGGCGCTAGGGCAGCATCTAGGTGAAGCGTTATTTGAAAATAGCTGCGTCATTCTTGAAGGAGATTTAGGCGCTGGAAAGACGACTCTTACAAAAGGAATTGCCATTGGGTTAGGAATTGACCGTGTCATTAAGAGCCCAACGTATACATTGATTCGCGAATACCGTAAGGGCCGCTTACCGCTATTTCATATGGATATGTATCGTATTGAAGAAAGTGGTGGCGCAAGCGAAGTGGGCCTCGAAGAGTACTTCTATGCTGGTGGTGTGTGCGTCGTTGAATGGGCGCAGTATATCGAAGATGAACTTCCTTCGACATTCTTAAAAGTTCAAATCGCCCGTGAAGGAGATGGCGAGTCTGAACGGTTGATTCGTTTAGTCCCACACGGAAAAGAGTACGAAGAATTGATCAATAAATTGGAGGCCTGTGATGAGTAAAGAACGAGAAATTACATTTGCACTTCCAGTCAAAGACGATGCGAAAGCGTTATTAGATTATAGTAAACAAGTAGGTAGTGAAACAGATTTTCTTTCCTTTGGACCAGAAGGGTTGAAGTATTCTGTGGCTCAAGAAGAATTATTTATTGAATCGCTCTACGAGAACGAAAACCAATATATGTTACTGGCAAAAGACGGTGATGCCATTATTGCCGTAGGTTCGATTGCGGGAAGCTTGCATCCTAAATTCTCACACCGTGGAGAGTTAGGAATCAGCGTATTGAAGTCCTACTGGGGTCAAGGGATTGCGACCGTAATGATGGAAGAAATGCTTGATTGGGTGAGGGAATATTCAACTCTTTCTCGTGTTGAACTTGAGGTTGTTGCTATCAATAAAAAAGCCCGTCACCTCTATGAAAAGTGTGGATTTGAAGAAGAAGGACGACTTAAGAACGGTGTGAAAATCGGTGACGGATATGAAGATATTGTCTTGATGGCGAAGATGATTGAACGATAAGGATGAGGTGAAAGAATGAAATTTGGAATTATTGCCGCAATGGAAGAAGAAAAGCGTCTCCTCGAAGAAGAAATGACGATTGAAAAGAGAACAACCGTTGCCAACTGGGAATTTATTGAAGGCACTCTTGTAGGGCAGTCGATTGTCCTTGTCCAATCAGGAATCGGAAAAGTCATGTCTGCACTGGCTGTAGGAATCTTAATCGACCGCTTCGGAGTAGACGTGGTCATTAATACGGGTTCTGCTGGTGGTTTTGGCACAACTCTAGAAATCGGAGATATTGTCATTGGGACAGAACTAGCGTATTGTGATGCTGACGTGACAGCCTTTAATTACGTTTACGGGCAAATGCCGGGTATGCCAGCACGTTTTGCCATGAATCAAGACTTTTTACCGTCCATTGAACAAGCGATTGCTAAGGTGGATTTAAAGAGCCATACGGGCCTTATCGTTTCTTCAGATAGCTTTATTCATACTAGTGAGCAAAGAACACATATTTTAAAATACTTCCCAGATGTAATGGCTTCGGAAATGGAAGGAGCAGCGATCGCGCAAGCGTGTCACGCGTTTGGAGTGCCATTTATCGTGATTCGTGCCATCTCAGATATTCCAGAACGCGGAACATCTGCAGTCGATTTTGATACGTTTATCGTTCAAGCTGGAAAACGATCGTCTCAAATGGTCCATCAACTATTAGAAGAATGGGATGCGTAAGGAAGACTACTTCCTAATAGTTGACGTAATCGTATTAGAATAGTAGTATTAAAAGGATTACGAATAAGGAGAAGAATATGGATTATACTGTATTTTCAACAGAGTTTCCGGATGTAAAAGTTTTTTACAACGAACCACTTAAAAATTATACATTTACAAAAACAGGTGGCCGTGCTGCCATTTTGATTTTTCCAAAAGATAAAAAAGAAGCAAGTGCAGTGATGCATTGGCTTCGCGAAAAAGATATTCCGACGACGATTTTAGGAAATGCCTCAAACGTGATTATTAAAGATGGCGGAATTAGCGGTGCGGTGATTATGTTAAACGATATGTCTCATTTAACCGTATCGGGTACGCAAATCGTCGCTGAAGGCGGAGTAGCTTTAATTGATGTCTCAAAAGAAGCTGCGAAAAATGGATTAACAGGCTTAGAATTTGCTTGTGGCATTCCAGGAAGTGTCGGCGGAGCGATTTTCATGAACGCTGGAGCATACGGCGGTGAAGTGAGTGAAGTCGTTGAGTACGTGGAAGTGATTACTCCAGATGGGGAATTCAAAACATACACAAACGAAGACTTAGATTTCAGCTACCGTCATAGCCATGTTCAAAAAACAGGCGATCTTGTGATTGAAGTTGGATTCCGACTAACCAAAGGAGTTCAAGAAGAGATTGACCAAAAAGTAGCAGAATTAACCCATTTACGCCAAAGCAAACAACCGCTTGAGTATCCGTCTTGTGGGAGTGTGTTTAAACGTCCAGAGGGGCATTTTACAGGAAAACTAATCCAAGACGCTGGACTTCAAGGACATCAAATCGGTGGCGTGCAAGTCTCTAAAAAGCATGCTGGATTTATGGTGAATATTGATAACGGAACAGCAACGGACTATATGGATTTAATCCGTTATGTTCAAAAAGTGATTTTAGAAAAAAACGGCGTTGCGCTTGAACCAGAAGTACGTATTATTGGAGAAGAGCCAACATCGAAATAGGTAAAGGAGGGGTATTGTGAAAGACGGACTGTTTAAAACAATTCTCTACACCATTATTGGGATTGGGATTATGACAACGATAATGAGATTAACGTGGATTACAACACCATTTGAGGGAGTATATATTCAATTGGCATATGGCTACCTTGCGCTCTTTGCAGGTGTTGCTGGAGCGATTCCGGCGGCCATTGTTGGGTTCACGGGGCATATTTTGTTTGATTTAATCAATACGGATCACTTGTGGCTTTCTTGGGCGCTAAGTTCGGGAGCATTAGGTTTCGTATTTGGCTTTGCGATTCGTCGCAACAGCTTACGTCAAGGAGTCTTTTCACAGCACGATATGGTACGATTTAATGTGGTGCAAGCAGTGGTAAATATTGCCATTTTTGGATTGATTGCGCCAACGTTAGATGTATTGTTCTATCAAAGTTCCACAGCAGTTGTATTTACGCAAGGCTGGATTGCAAGTATCATCAACTTATTGACAGTAGCAATCTTTGGAACGATAACGTTGAAGCTATATGCAAACTATAAATTAAAACAAAATAAACAGTAAAATTTCGGGATGTTTAGATTCTTTGTCAAATAGAGTTGATGAAGAATCTTAGGAAGGGATTAAGCAACTAGTTGTTGCTTAATTCCTTTTTTTGTTTACTCTAATTTTGTTTATAAAATTGAATGCGAATCAGGATTATTTTTTCGATTTTTTTATAGTAGACATACCATATATAGGGAAATGTAGACAAGTAGATACAAAATAGCTTCAAAAAATTGAAAATAATTTTTCTACAAAAAACGAGAATAATTCTTATAGATGTACTTTTCGTATATAAATCTTGTTGATTCGTATATAAAATATCTAAGTATCCTTAATCTGATAGAGCTTAAGAATTCAGATGAAAATAGGCAATAAGAATGGATCATTCATCGATGATTTACATTTAAGCAATATGAAGCTCCTTTTTAAAACTAATATTATATATTTTTAAAAGACGTTATTCATTATTTGAATAGCGTTTTTTTAGTGCAAAAATCTTAAGTGAAAAAGCAAAAAGTAACATATATGCTACAGTAGCAAATATGTTACTTTCAAAAAATAAGATTGAAATGAAAGTATCTTTTCTAGTGTGAAGTATAAAGTTAACTAATTTATCAATTGACAATAAAGTTTACAAATGGTATTAATTAGCTATAATAATTCTAATAAAAAAAGGGAAGTTAAATTGATGTCGAATCGAAAACAAATATTATCAGAAATCGCTTATATGTTTTATGAAGAGGGCTTAACGCAAGTCGAAATATCGAAAAGAATGAATCTTTCTAGACCCACTGTTGCTGCGATGCTTAAAGAAGCTAAAGAGGTTGGAATAGTAAAAATAACGATTCAATCAGATGACTATACATTGTTAAGAAAACAAACTTTATTATGTGAAAAGTATGGGTTAGAATCCGTTCAAATTACTCCTTATAAAGGAGAAGAACTAACTAAACAGAATGTTGGTCTCTTATGTGCAAATTTCATTGAGGAAAGAATCCAAAGCATCCATACACTGGGTATTGGTTGGGGAACAACTTTATATGAATTTGTAAATAATGCAAAATATTTAAGTGCACCTAGTTTAAAAATTATTCCTTTGGTCGGTGGAGGAGGACATTCAAACGTCAATTTTCACTCTAATGTTTTAGCCTTTTCCTTGGCTAAAAAGTATGATTGCAAGGCAAATTTTTTCTATGCTCCAGCTTTTGCTGAAGATATAGAAATGAAAAATACGTTTGAAAGATCTGGCTTAATTAAGGAAGTAATGGAAGAAGGGAAAAAAGTTGACATTGCAGTTGTAGGGGTCGGTAATCCACAAACGTCTAGTACATATAGACTGTTACAATCTTTCAGCGAAGATGAATTAGATGAAATCAGAGAAAAGAAAATTATTGGAGATATTCTTACATCATTTTTCGATAGTGATGGTAATGTTCATCAAACTCATATAACAGATCGAATGTTGGGACAAAGTTTAGAAGATTTAATGTCTACTAAAGAAGTTGTTATTGTAGCTTCAGGAATGGATAAATTTTTAAGTCTAAAAGGCTTGCTGAATTTAAAATTTGTTAACCACCTAATTATAGACGATTTGAATGCTAACCAATTATTATTAGATTAACAGATTAGAATAGACACCCTAGATAATTTCTAGGGTGTCTATTTTACTTTATGCAATAACGATAACCGAGAATTTTCTAGTGCGCTCTCTAGTTCTATCAAAATCTACAAAATATACATAACCAGTTTTACCAACTGCAAGTTTATTATTCTCTACGTCTAAAGTTACACTGTTTCCTAGAAGAGTAGCCTTCAAGTGAGCATCTCCATTCCAAAGAGCACTACGGTCGCCATTTGGAAGATATTCTTCTGCATTTGGCCAACTTTCAACATCTTTATAATGTTCAGGGCCTGGATAAGAATAAGTAGTTGCAGAATTATGATTTGGAATGATTTTTTCTAATACAGTATTTAAATCATTCTGAAGGAATTCATTACCTCTTTCGTCAAAATCATGAGTAAACTCTTCATAAAATACGGAACAAGTTGTATGTTTTGTCAACGCAATTACCAGTCCATCATTGATTTGACTTTCTTTAATAGCTTCGTTAACCATATCAGTAATATTAATATAGGTTGGAGTTTTACCATGGGATTTAACTGAGAATTCTTTTTTAAACATAAAGATCTCTCCTAATAAAAAAGTAACAAATGATAAATAACTTTACATATATAATATAACGCGTTAAAACATATGTCAACAGGAAAAAAACTGCATTTATGAATTTTATAGTGTTGACAAAAGCGTTTACAAGAAGTAAAATTGTTTTAGAACAAATGTAAAATAACTTTACAAAAATAAATAAGAAGGTGTGATTATGCTAGTTAACTCGAACGGATTGTTTATTAAAGCACGTAAAGGTAACTATGCTATACCGGCTGCGAATTATATTGATTTGGATTCTGCAAGATCTTATATAAAAGTGGCTGAACAAAAAAAATTACCTTTAATTTTGGCTTTTGCTCAATCTCATAAAGATATTATAAGTCTTGAGGAAGCAGCTTTAATAGGTAAATTTCTAGGAGAAAAAGCTTCAGTTCCAATTGTATTACATCTTGATCACGGTGAAGATTATGATTTTATTGAGAGAGCAATCCAATTAGGATTTACTTCAGTAATGATAGATGCTTCTCAAAAAAAATTTGATGATAATATTCAAATTTCAAAAGAAGTAGTTGAGTTAGCTCATAAATTTGATATTTCTGTAGAAGCGGAATTGGGGCATGTTGGATCTAACCAAATTTCATTCGAACAAGGTAAACCAGATTCTATCTATACGGAAACAGAGTCCGTTATAGAGTTTGTAGATAAAACAAAAGTTGATTCATTGGCAATCTCTATAGGAACAGCACACGGTTTGTACAAAGGAACGCCTAAAATTAATTTTGAAAGATTACACGAAATTAGAAAATTAACAGATGTTCCTCTTGTTTTGCATGGGGGGTCTTCTTCAGGCGATTTAAATTTAGAACGTTGTGCAACAGAAGGTATTAGCAAAATAAACATTTATACAGATTTCTTAATGGGTGCACAACATGAAATCGAAGATAATGGATATAAAAACTATATAGAATTAAAAAAACTAGCAAATGTTGGAATGGAAAAAGTATTAGAGCATTATTATAAGGTGTTCCATACTAAATTATGAGGAGAGGGATCATGAAAATTAATAAACCATTTTTTGTGTTTAATCCAAAATCATATCTATATGGTGAAGAATTAATACACTTAGCAAAAGTTGCTGATAAAGCTGCCCAAGAATATCCAGAAATTTTAGTGTTCGTTACTGCACCGTATGCAGATTTACAAAAGGTTAAGGATGCTACAAATCATGTTATTGTTACAGCTCAACATATTGATGGTATTTATCCAGGTAGAGGGATTGGACATGTATTACCAGAATCAGTTTATGCTGCTGGCGCAAGAGCTACTTTCTTAAATCATGCAGAAAAGCCACTTCTTGTAAACGAACTTGTGAAATCAATTTCAAGAGCAAAAGAATTGGGGATTTTAACAATTGTTTGCGCGGATTCTCTTCAAGAAGCTAAAGCTATTGCTAAGCTTGAACCAGATTGTATTTTATGTGAACCTACAGAGTTAATCGGAACTGGAGAAACAAGTAGTGAAGAGTACATTCATACAACAAATGAGGCGATCAAATCGATTAATAGTTCTATTGCTGTTATGCAAGCCGCTGGTATCAGTAATGAAAATGATGTCTTTAGAACGATCTCGCTAGGGGCAGATGGCACGGGATGTACAAGTGGGATTGTAAAAGCTGAAGATCCAAGCAGAATGATTGAAAAGATGATTGAAGCGGTTGCTAAAGCGTCTGAGAACAAAGGATAAGGTGGTTATATGAGTTCAGTTTTAGAACGAATGTATTTAGATGATAGTTTAATCAAATTATCTCTTGAAGCGGAAGACAAAAATCTAGTTCTTGAAGAAATAGCGTTACTTTTAAAAAATGGTGGTTATGTAAAAGAAAGTTTTTCTAATGCGATTAAAGAGAGAGAAGTTCATTATCCGACAGGATTACAACTGGAACATATCGGAGTTGCTATTCCACATACAGATGCCGAATTCGTAAACGAACAATCAATGGCGATAGCAATATTAAAAAATCCCGTAAGTTTTACTTTTATGGGGAGTGAAGATGTTCTAGTCCCAGTAAAAGTAGTTTTTATGCTTGCTATTAAGGAACCTCATGCACAACTTGAATTTCTACAAGCGTTAATGGAATTGTTTCAAAATGATGAATTGGTTCTTGATATAGTGAATAGTAATAGTGAAAAAGAAGTAGTAGAAAAATTTAAAAAATATATTTCTTAGGAGGAATTATAATGAAAAATATATTGTTAGCATGTGGTTCAGGTATTGCCACTTCTACAGTTGTGCATAAAAAAATTGCCGATATTCTGGACGAAAATGGATTTCAAGGGCAATACAAGATAACGCAATGTAAAGTGTCAGAAGCTCCTGCAAAATCTGCAAGTTATGATTTTTTAATTGCGACTACAATGGCACCAAAGAATTTAGAGTGTGAATTTGTATCAGGAGTTTGTTTCTTAACTGGTGTGAATACAAAACAAGCAGTTGATAGGATTTTAGAATTGATGAAACAATAATAGGAGGAAAAAAACCATGGAATTTATACTAAGTGTTTTTCAGTTCATTCAAGGTTTAGGTGTAGCAGTGGTTATGCCGATTGTTATTTTTATCTTAGGTCTATGCTTTAAAACGGGTGTTGGTAAAAGTTTACGTGCTGGATTAACTGTTGGTGTGGGATTTATTGGTTTAAATTTGGTGATTAATTCACTGTTAGGAACATCACTATCTCCGGCTGTTCAAGAAATGGTAACAAGGTTCGGATTGAATCTTTCAACAATTGATGTTGGTTGGCCTGCTTCTGCCGCAATTGCTATGGGGTCTACAGTAGGGTTGATTATCATACCCTTAGGATTGGTAGTAAATATTTTAATGTTAATGACAAACACTACACAGACTGTAGACGTTGACATTTGGGATTACTGGCATTTTGCATTCACAGGTGCCTTAGTTGCTATTGTAACGGATAATATGACACTGGGTATTATTGCAGCAGTGATTAATATGGTTATTGTAATGGTTCTAGGAGACGTCACGGCTCCAGAAGTTGAAAAGTCACTTGGACTTCCTGGGGTATCATTGCCACACGGATTTACAACAGCCTACGCTCCGATTGCTATTGTCATTAATGGATTAATTGATAAGATTCCTGGTATTAACAAAATTGATATTAATATGGATGAAGCCCAAAAACGTTTTGGTGTTTTTGGTGAACCAATTTTAATTGGATCAGTTTTAGGTATCGTTATTGGGGTGCTTGCAGGATATGATGTAACAAAAATTTTAACATTAGGTGTTTCTTTAGGCGCAGTATTGGTGTTAATTCCTAAAATGGCCGCATTACTGATGGAAGGGTTGATTCCGATTAGTGATGCTGCTAGTGAATTCATTCAAAAACATTTCCAAAATCGCGGTAAGATTTATATTGGTTTGGATTCAGCGGTTGGTGTTGGGCACCCTGTTACTATGGCGATTTCCTTTATTCTTGTTCCATTATTAATTTTCCTTGCAGTTGTATTGCCAGGGAATACAGTATTACCATTTGCAGACTTAGCAGTTATTCCTTGGATGTTCGTGTTAATCACTCCAATTGTAAAAGAGAATGGATTCAGAGGATTAATTGTTGGGATTGTTGTTCTGGTTGTTGGGTTATGGATTGCCACAGATTTGGCGCCATTCATTACAATTGCTGCTAAAAATGTTAATTTCCAAATGCCTGAAGGGGCTACTTTAATTTCTTCTATTTGTGATGGAGCAAATCCTCTTACATGGGTGTTAGTAAGATTACACAATTTTGGATATTTAGGTACAGGTATTGGTGCAGTTATTGCAATTGCAATGGCATTGTGGAATCGTACAAGAATCAAAAAAGAAGCTCAATTATTACATGCGAATGACTAATTAAGTGAGGTGCGAGAGATGAATGAATTTAAATATAATAGAGTATTGTATCTTTTCGATGTGATTATTACAGGGATTGTTGCTATTGGAGCTTTTATAGCTTCATTAGTATATTTTCATTCTAATCTTTCGTTACTGTTATTGGTTGGAATAGTATGTATTTATACAATGTGGAACTCTTTTGTTTCGAAAGTACATCCAGAAAAGATTGTAATTAAAGAGAATGAAATAGTTTTTGAAAGTTTTAATTCTAAGGAAAGATATTATATAGATGGTACAGATAGATTCCAACTTAGAGAATTTCCAAGTTCTGGTAAATTATATTTAAGGATTGGAAATGCACAATTTCAAAAAGGAAGATACTGGATAAATACCAAGAACTATAATAATGGAAAAGAATTGTTTCAATTATTTAGAGATCTTGATTACAAAATTAATCCAGACTCATTAAAATCAAAAGCGAGAAGAGTAAATACTGAATATTTACAAAAAATTGAAGAGAAGTGATAAATATGTATGAGTTAGAAAAAAAGAAAATTATTGATGCAGCATTAAAGTTAGATAAATATCAATTGATTTCTTTATCAGGTGGGAATGTTAGTTTGCGTGTGGATTGCGAACATATTCTAGTAACTCCTAGTGGAATGGTTTATGATGAAATGGTTCCAGAAGATGTTCTTGTGGTTGATAATGATGGTAAAATTGTTGAAGGAGAACGAAAAGCAAGTGTAGATACTGTTGCATTATGTTATATTTATAAAAATATGCCTAATGTTAATTCGATTATTCATACTCACCAACCATATGCAACTGGATTAGGTTTAGTATTTGACCGTATTGATTGTGATCTAACAACCTTAGCAAATACTACAAAAGGACATGTCAATGTTGCTCCATACAGTTCAGCAGCTAGCCTTGAAATGGGTGTTGCTGTAGTAGATTATATCGGTGACAGTTTAGCGGTTGTGTTAAAAAATCATGGAGTTGTGACTGTTGGGAAAAATTTAACTGAAGCATTATATGCAGCTGTTTATTTAGAAGAATCTGCGAAAACTCTGTATGTTGCGCATTCTTTAGGACGCCCTGTATCTAAATTAACAGAGGATCAGATTCAAGTCGCGGTCGACGTTTTTAAGACTTACGGACAGGTTCCTGGGGAACATTGATGGACTATTTTACTTAATAAGTTTAGAAAAATACTTCCTTTTCTATTTCTGAGAAGGAAGTATTTATTTATCGCTAAAATTCGTTCTAATTAATACAGGAGTGGTGATATGTTTGTTATAAACGAAAATGAAAGAGAATACCGCTTTGGAGATAGTGGTCCAAAATATTTAATGAAAGGTCCACGTTCCAATTTTGCCGTAGTAAAATTTAATCCTGGACAGGATTTTCCTGCTCATTATCATGAAATCATGGAAGAAAATTTCTATGTTCTTGAAGGGAAAATTGATATTTATGTTGATGATGCTAAAGTAACTTTATCAAAAGGTCAATTCATTCATATTGAACCAAATGAAGTTCATTATGTTAAGAATCCATATGATGAACCTATTTTTATGGTATCGACATTGGCGCCTTTCCAAGAAGTAGATAAAATCGAAACACCTGATTTTAAGCCGAAAGACTAAAATTCCTGTAAACTTTGAAGTACACCCCAAAAGTTAGATTTTCTGTCTAACTTTTGGGGTGCACTTCATTGCATAGGTGTTTTTGTACGGTGCCAAAGGGTCTCGAACCCCCGACCTAGCGTTTAGGAAACGCTTGCTCTATCCAACTGAGCTATGACACCCTAATATATTTATTGAACCACAGAACCCGCTATCTGTCCATACGCAATCACTTATTCTTTACTAAAACGAGAATTGACAATCTTCTTTTTACAGCAATCGTAAATAATAAAACTAGATTATTTTTTAACATTAGAAGGTTTAGAGAACATCGATTCTATGAAAAAAGATGGAGTCCCTTGGGATTCTATGGTAGGAGTAAGAGCGATTGGTAACTGATGCGAATATGAGACTCTAGGAATTTATTCCGTAGAGACTCATTGAGGCTCAGTAAGTGAGAGACTTCGGCTCGAACCGATACAGCTCTTATCCCTACCATGAAGATATCCCAAAGGGACGGAATCCAAAAACAAACCAACGGTAAGCATAAAAAAACCACCAAAGAAAATCTTTGGCAGTTTCAGGTTCATTTATTTAGTTTGCTGACTGACGGCGTGAAGATTGCCAATGCGAGTACAGACGGAAGATTGAATCGACCGTAAAAATCGCAAGTGCAATCATCCCGGCGGTAATCATTGTTTGACCGAAGAAGAATTTTCCTTTTTCAACATCTCCTACAAAGAAGGCGTATACGGTACGATACATGCCTGCACCAGGAACGAGTGGGAAAAATCCAGGAATAAAGAATACCGTTACGGGAGCTTTAAAATAGCGTGCTGCTAAGTGCGATAAAAACGCAATTGTAAGGCCGCTATAGTAAGTAGCTAGTTGTAATCCAGAACTGTCCAAGAAGAAGAGATATACAAACCAACCAATGCCTCCAATAATCGAAATATGAATGAGGAGACGTTTTGGAGCTTCAAAGACAATACAACTGAAGTAGACGGCAATAAGAGCACTAATCACTTGATAAATCATAAGGGGTTTGCACCTCCTGCTAATACGAGTCCCAAAGCAACAGCAATAGCGACGGAAAGAGCCGTCACAAACGCTTCAATTGCCCGAGCTGCTCCTGAGTTGTAGTCTCCGCGTAATGTATCGCGAATGGCATTTGTAATGGCGGTTCCAGGAACGGCCGGCATGATTAATCCTACAATGGAGATACCGATTCGAGCGTCCGGAACGAAATGTTTCTGAATCAAAATGATAATGACAATCGCTGGAATAATCGAGATTAGGTTCAACACGAATGTTCCTAATTTGAATTTCGGATCTAACTTATAAATAAATGGCATGATAACCGCTGCTACTGATGCAATGACGAGTTCAATTGGCGTTGCTCCAAATAGAGCAGCGTAGAACCCGCACATCAGAATGAGGCCTAAGTCTTTTAACCACTGTGGATATTCTGATTCTTTTAAATCCTGTAATCGTTGATAAGCTGTATCGAGGTCAATTTCTTTTGTCACTAATTGACGAGAGATTGCGTTGACTTTATAAATACGGTTCAAGTTCGTGTCGCGGTTTGGAACACGACGAATTTCTGTAATAGAATCGATGCAGTCATCATCGAGCGTTGCAAAGATTCCAGTCGCCATTGCGAAGGCTTCGCAAGTTTCAAAGTTTGAAGTGGAGAGAATATAGTTCATTGTTTCTTCCACGCGATACGATTCCGCATTGCATTCGAGCATGATTTGACCAGCCAGAATAGCGGTATCCATTAATTTTTTTGCATATGATCGCACAAAGCCTTCCTCCTTACTAAAATACTCTCTAAGTATAGCATACTAGCGGTGTTTTGCTAAGTAGAAATTTTTATGAAATGAAACTGTACTATTTTTATATTGCTTACAAATTAGTACAGCTGTTTTTTTGATGATTGTTTTAACATTGTACTGTTTTTTTAAAAGTATTTAGTGTATTATTAAGATAACAAATTTTTGGAGGGATATCCGTGGAATTATTTGAAGAATTATCACTTAAAGTGAAAGGGAAAGACGTTAAAATCGTATTTCCAGAAGGAGATGAACCAAGAATTATTGGTGCAGCGGTTCGTTTATTAGCAGATGGACTTTGCAAACCAATCTTACTTGGGAATGTAGACCAAATTAACGAAGTGGCAAACGCTCGTGGATTTAACATTTCTCATTTAGAAATTATCGATCCTGAAACTTATGCAGACGATAAATATGCTGAAATGGTTGCAAGCTTTGTAGAACGTCGTAAAGGTAAAGTATCTGAAGAAGACGCTCAGAAATTATTACGTGACGTAACTTACTTCGGAACAATGATGGTATACATGGGATTAGCAGACGGATTAGTATCTGGTGCGGTTCACTCAACAGGGGACACTGTACGTCCAGCGTTACAAATCATCAAAACAAAACCAGGAGTATCTCGTACAAGTGGTGCGTTCATCATGATCAACAGCGACAAATCTAAGAAATACTTATTCTCAGACTGCGCAATCAACATCAACCCTAACGCACAAGAATTAGCTGAAATCGCAGTTGAATCTGCTAAAACAGCTGAATTATTCGGTATCGAACCAAACGTTGCAATGTTAAGTTTCTCAACAAAAGGTTCTGCTAAATCTGAAGAAGCATTAAAAGTAGCTGAAGCAACTAAAATTGCTCAAGAATTAGCTCCAAACTACAACATCGACGGAGAATTACAATTCGACGCAGCATTCGTACCAAGCGTAGGTAAACAAAAAGCTCCAGATTCACCAGTAGCTGGACAAGCAACAGTATTCGTATTCCCAGAAATCCAATCAGGAAACATCGGATACAAAATTGCACAACGTTTCGGTAACTTCGAAGCAATCGGACCAATCCTACAAGGATTAAACAAACCAATCTCTGACTTATCACGTGGATGTAACGAAGAAGACGTCTACAAATTAGCAATCATCACTGCTAACCAAGCATTGATGGAAAACTAGGGAGAAAGACAGAAGACAAAAAATGACTCGCAGTGCGAGTCATTTTTGCTTCGTAGTCTTTCCCCCACAGAGCTTATTAGATGTTCTCGAATCGCGAGTGATGAAGAGAACGTCAATAAGCTACTGTGCGGTGTGAGACTTCGCGATTTCTGCGATGGCGAACTCAACTACACAAAAACGACTCACTTGTGAGTCGTTTTTCTATTTATACAGTCTTATTAGATGTTCTCGAATCACGAGTGATGAAGAGAACGTCAATAAGCTACTGTGCGATGCGAGACTTCGAGTGCGGATATTCTGGAAGCAAAACTTTACAGTGCGAAGTTTTGGGCCTGTGATGGCAAAGTCAAACAAACTTTTGCAATTCTATTTGACTCAAAATTTTTTATCATTATAACGTATACATTATAATGATATTTTTAAATTTCATTTAAAAATGTTATGATATCAACGTTTATAAGAGTTTTTCATTTTAAAAACGGGGAAATTTTTTTCTAAGCAGATAAATTGCTTTAACGTTTAAGTGATGATAATCTAATTTCGATCCCAAGAGAGAAGACGCAACTTACTTGGTCAAAGCATTCACGAAAAGAGGAAAAGAATTTGAAAAATATTTTATTTGTAGTAGGTAGCTTACGTAAAGGTAGCTTCAACCACCAAATGGCAGAAAAAGCAGAACGTATTTTAGAAGGAAAAGCAACTGTCACTTACTTAGATTACTCAAACCTTCCATTAATGAACCAAGACTTAGAAACTCCAGTATTACCTGAAGTACAAGCAACTCGCGATGCATTTGGCAAAGCTGATGCAGTTTGGATCTTCTCACCAGCGTATAACTTTGCAATTCCTGGAACAGTGAAAAACTTATTAGACTGGATGAGCCGTGCATTAGACTTATCAGATACATACGGACCTTCAATTCTACAAGATAAAGTTGTAACGGTATCAGCAATGGCAAACGCAGGACATGAACCATTATTTGCATCTTATCATGCATTACTACCATTCATCCGTATGCAAGTAGTGGGTGAATTCACTGGCGCTAAAATTAACCCAGAAGCTTGGGGAACAGGCGTTGTGACTTTAGATGAAGAAGTAGTAGCAGGGCTTGAAAAACAAGCTGAAGCATTATTAAATGCATAATTTAATCTGAAAAGGTAACTTTTAAAAGCAGTCTCTATAGATGGGGCTGCTTTTTTTGAACAATATGCGAACAGACATTTGCCCTATACCTTCCTGTTATGCTAGAATTGTACTGATATAGACATAAAAAGGAGCATCATTCATGTATGAATATTTAAATGGAGAGTTAGCGCATATCTTACCAACAGCCATTGTTGTCGATGTGCATGGCGTAGGGTATCAAGTGGTTTTTGCAAACCCATACCGTCTACAAGATTCTCTGAAGAAGCAAATTAAAGTTTTAGTACAACAAGTCGTTCGTGAGGATTCCATTACCTTATACGGATTTATTTCAAGCGAAGAACGCGAATTATTCCAACGTTTAATTAGCGTTTCTGGTATCGGTCCGAAGAGTGCGATGAGTATTTTAGCAAATGACGATACAGAAGGTTTCGTGAATGCTGTAGAAAGTGGCAATGTCACTTATTTAACAAAATTCCCTGGTGTTGGAAAGAAAACCGCACAACAAATTATTTTAGACTTGAAAGGAAAGTTTGAAGCTGTCCCAGAAGAAACGACTAAAGCTGTTGTTTCAACAAACCAAGCAACACTTGAAGAAGCAAAAGAAGCTTTACTCGGCCTTGGATATTCTGCAAAGGAAATTACAAAGATTTGGAAGTCGCTGGAAGCTGCTGCTCCAAGTACGACGCAAGAGGCATTAAAAGTGGCCTTTAAACTATTGATGAAATAATGGAGGATTATCGTGGAGGAAGAACGTTTTATTGACCAAAACCCGCTTGACGAAGGGGAAGTACAAGACGAATTATCACTGCGTCCACAGACGTTGCAACAATATATTGGTCAACAAAAAGTAAAAGAAGAACTTGCTATCTATATTCAAGCAGCCCGCAGTCGTTCTGAAGCCTTGGATCACGTGTTATTATACGGGCCTCCAGGACTTGGAAAAACGACCTTAGCGATGGTGATTGCCAACGAATTAGAAGTCGGCATTAAGACGACAAGTGGACCAGCGATTGAACGTCCAGGGGACTTAGTGGCTCTCTTAAATGACTTGGAAGCCGGAGATGTTTTATTTATCGATGAGATTCACCGCTTGCCACGTGTTGTGGAAGAAATGTTGTATTCTGCGATGGAAGATTTCTTCGTAGATATCGTGGTGGGTCAAGGGCCAACTGCGCATCCGGTACATTTTCCATTGCCACCGTTCACGTTAATTGGAGCGACGACTCGTGCAGGAGCTCTTTCTGCACCGCTTCGTGACCGTTTTGGCATTGTGGAGCATATGGAGTATTACGATGAGGCTTCACTTTCTGAGATTGTAAAACGCAGTGCGAATGTCTTTGATAGTGAAATTAAAGATGAGGCGGCTCTTGAGATTGCGCTTCGCTCGCGTGGAACACCACGTATTGCCAATCGTCTCTTGAAACGTGTACGTGACTTTTCTCAAGTATACGAAGAAGGCATGATTTCAAAAGAAATTACGCAGCAAGCATTGAAGGTCTTACGTGTGGACGCTAAAGGATTGGATCATATCGACCGTAAATTATTGACGGCGATGATTGATTTATACGATGGTGGACCAGTTGGACTAGGTGCCATTGCGGCAAATATTTCAGAAGATGCTGAGACCATCGAAGATATGTATGAACCGTATTTATTACAAATTGGATTTTTAAAACGGACCTCACGCGGACGTGTGGTGACGCCTGAAGGATATGCTCACTTAGGGCGCTTATATCCTTTATCGTAAGAAAGGAACTAAAAATGAACTATACAACGAAAGATTTTGACTTCGATTTACCCGAAGAATTAATCGCTCAAACACCATTGAAAGACCGTACGTCTTCACGTTTATTAGTGGTGAATAAAACAACACATACCATTGAAGATAAACATTTTTCTGACCTTTTAGAAGAATTGGAAGAAGGGGATACACTTGTTGTCAATAACACGCGTGTATTGCCAGCACGTCTTTATGGAACAAAAGAAGAAACAGGGGCTCATATTGAAGTCCTCCTATTAACAAATACGGAAGGCGACAAGTGGGAAACGCTTGTGAAACCTGCTAAACGTATGAAAGTGGGTAGTGTGGTTTCGTTTGGAGACGGTCGACTTAAAGCAACAGTTGTCGAAGAATTAGACCAAGGTGGACGTACCATCGAGTTTTCATACGAAGGAGTATTCCTAGAAGTGTTGGAATCTCTTGGTGAAATGCCATTGCCACCATATATCAAAGAACGTTTAGAAGATAAAGAACGTTATCAAACAGTGTATGCTAAAGAGAATGGATCTGCTGCAGCACCAACAGCTGGATTGCACTTCACAGAAGAGTTAATGCAACAAATCCGTGATAAGGGTGTAAATATTGTGCCAGTCACATTGCACGTTGGACTTGGAACGTTTAGACCCGTTTCAGTAGATTCGCTTGAAGACCATAAGATGCATTCTGAGTATTACAATGTATCCAAAGAAACTGCGGATATGATTGAAGCGACAAAGAAAGCTGGTAAACGTGTGATTGCCGTTGGTACAACTTCGATTCGTACATTAGAGACGGTTGCGAGAGACAATGATGGGCATGTGGTGCCTGCGAGCGGTTGGACGGATATTTTCATTTCTCCTGGGTATGAATTCCGTGTGGTGGATGCGTTTGTAACGAACTTCCACTTGCCAAAATCAACGCTTGTGATGCTTGTCAGTGCTTATCTTGGACGCGAATTCACACTAGAAGCGTATCAACACGCCATCGAAGAACGTTACCGCTTCTTTAGTTTTGGCGATGCGATGTTTGTGCATAAATAAAAGGAAAAGACCTTCGGTCTAACTTCGAACCATAGGGATATCTTCATGGTAGAGATAATAGCTGTATTGGATTGAGCCTCTTGTCTCAATCCTACCGAGCTTCAAACTGACTCTTGGAAATGAATTTCCAGAATCAGTAATTCACATCGGTTACTAATCGCTATTACTTCTACCATAGAATCCCTATGGTTCTTCGTTTGCCCTCGGTCTTTTGTGCTATTTATACAGAACATCGCTAAAAGAAGAGGAAATGTTTTTAGTGAGTGCTTATAAAATAAAAAAACAGAAGTTAAGTTTTAAAGCTTAACTTCTGTTTTCTTTTGATTTCATAAATACGTGTTGGATGATAAAGATAGCTGCAGTTACAAGCACTCCTACGATTACAGCGCTCTGCACGTTGTAAGGTGTTTGAGAAAGTGCACTTCCTAAATAATAAGTAACTTGGCTAAGTATCAATCCCCATATGATGGTAACAATATATTTCACAGACAACCCTTCTTTCAATTCCCATTATAGTACAAGCAAGATTCTTTTGACAATAGATGGGCCAAAAATCTTTCCAAATGGGAGCGTGAAAGGGGAAGATATGCTATAATAAGACGACTAATACGAGAGGAGGAGCCCTATGCCATTTACAACTTTACAAGTATTCAGTAGCTATTC
>JABZYV010000016.1:0-34453 GCA_015264955.1 Streptococcus sp.
CCTTAGTACGAGAGGACCGGGATGGACACACCGCTGGTGTACCAGTTGTTCTGCCAAGAGCATCGCTGGGTAGCTATGTGTGGACGGGATAAACGCTGAAAGCATCTAAGCGTGAAGCCCCCCTCGAGATGAGATTTCCCATCATTTTAAATGAGTAAGACCCCTGAGAGACGATCAGGTAGATAGGCTAGAAGTGGAAGTGCCGCGAGGCATGGAGCGGACTAGTACTAATCGGTCGAGGACTTAACCACGAGTTGTATAGCTGGTAGATTGATGGAGTTGGATATAGATTCAGTTTTGAAAGAACGAAAGTTTTTTCAGAAGATAAAGTGTGGTGACGATGGCAAGAAGGATACACCTGTTCCCATCTCGAACACAGAAGTTAAGCTTCTTAGCGCCGATAGTAGTTGGGGGTTTCTCCCTGCGAGGGTAGGACGTTGCCACGCAAATTGTGTAAGCTGGGCCTAGTGCCCAGCTTATTTTGTAGCTATTTTTCTAATATTTTATTTTAAGAGAATTTTTGAAGGAAGTTTGCTATAATAAAACGCATGATAAGGAGGAGGTAAAATCATGAAATGGATTAAAAGTACAGTATTAATGGCGTTTCTATGCGTTTTATCTGCTTGCGGAAACGGCTTATCGACTCAGGCGGTTCAAGACCAAGTTGCTAGTTCCGAAGAGTCGGTTTCCAATTATCATATTACCGTGAAGCAATCGGACTATAAGGAAGGGTCGAAAACACCTGGTGCACAAACGGTTGCGAGTGCCAGTGCGTGGAAAGATGGGACTGGATACGGCTCAAAAATCGATAAAAATGCTGGTAAGGTCACGAACCAACTTGAAGTCATCGCGGATGCCAATGTTGGGTTTATTCGTTACTACCAAGACAAGTGGGAACAAACAATCACGGCAGCCTCAAGTCTTCAAAATACGGTTGTTTTCCCGTATGCAAAGGTGATTCAATTAACGAAGGAAATTCATCAAGAAGTACCTTGGAAGAAGACGTTCTCTGGGTACGAGAAGACCTATACAGGAAACGATGAAGCGATTCGTAAGGCATTGACGTCGGTTCTTGGAATTGCGACGACAGATACGTCTAAAGTCGAGTTAAAAATCAAGACAGATGGAGAAGGAAATCTGATTACAAACGTTGAAATTAAGGTGACGGATGAAGGCGAACAAATGCGTAAAGAATACTCTATCGCGTACTTACAATTTAATGAACAACAAAAGAAAGCTTTGCCGCAATAAGGGCGAAGCTTTTTTCGTAAAATAAACCGCTATGACTACAAAAAAAGGCGCTTTTTTGTTACAATAGAAAAGAACAAAATATTGCGAGAAATGAAGAACATTTTGTAGACATGCGAGAGGGAGAATGCTTGCATTCTCCCTTTTTTATAACAAGAAAATATGGAGGAAAAATATGGGACGTGTGATATCCGTTGCCAACCAAAAAGGTGGAGTTGGTAAGACAACTTCAACAGTGAGTTTGGCTGCAGCACTTGCCGTTCATGGCAAAAAAGTATTGATTATTGATAGTGACCCTCAAGGAAATGCGACGAGTGGTCTTGGCGTGCAAAAAGGAGAGCTAGAACAAGATGTATATGATGTTTTAGTCAACCAAGTACCAATGGCCGATGTCATTGTACCGACAACGCGCGAAAACTTGATGATTGCTCCTTCTACGATTCAGTTAGCGGGTGCCGAAATCGAGTTGACGAGTCAACCACGTCGTGAACAACGCTTGAAGGAAGCCGTGAAGAAGATTAAAGATGATTACGATTATATCTTTATCGACTGCCCGCCTTCACTAGGGCATTTGACAATGAATGCTTTTACGGCCAGCGACACAGTTCTAATCCCTGTGCAATGTGAATACTACGCACTTGAAGGGTTGTCACAACTCATGAACACAATCACGATGGTTCGCAAACACTTCAATCCGCAGTTGAAGATTGAGGGCGTTCTTTTAACGATGTACGATGCGCGTACGAACTTAGGGAACGAAGTCAAAGACGATGTGATTAAGTATTTCCGTGAAAAAGTATATAAAACAATTATTCCTCGAAACGTACGTCTATCTGAGGCGCCAAGTTACGGACAAGCGATTGTCGACTACGATCCACGCTCTCGTGGTGCTGAAGTGTACATGGAGTTAGCAAAGGAAGTGTTGGCACATGAGTAAAAATCAAAAAGGAAAAGGTCTTGGACGCGGTATTGATGCGCTCTTTATGAATGACTTGGATACGATTGATGCCTTGGAGCAAGTTCAAGATTCAGAACAAATTCAACAAATTGCTGTTTCAGAAATTCGCCCAAACCCATACCAACCTCGTAAAGAGTTCGATGAAGAGGGCTTGGCAGAATTAGCAGAATCGATTCGTCAAAATGGAGTCTTCCAACCAATCATCGTTCGTAAGTCGAAAATTAAAGGCTACGAGCTTGTGGCTGGGGAACGTCGCTTGCGTGCGTCTAAATTAGCCGAGAAAGAAACGATTCCGGCCATCGTACGTGACTACTCTGAAGAAACGATGATTCAAATCGCAGTTGTCGAAAACTTGCAACGTGAGAATTTGAAACCATTAGATGAAGCAATGGCTTACCGTACATTGATGGATTCATTGAAATTAAAACAAGAAGAAGTCGCTAACCGTGTCGGCAAGAGCCGTTCATATGTGGCCAACTTCTTACGTTTATTAACGTTGCCAGTTCCTGTACAAGAACTCGTTCAAAGCGGAGAGTTATCAGCAGGACATGCACGTACTTTACTTGGATTAAAAGACCAAACGAAAATCTTGCCTGTCGCTAAAAAAGCGGTGAAGGAAGGCTTAACGGTTCGTGCCTTGGAACAACTCGTTCAATCCATTAATGAACCAGCCAAAAAGGTTGTTAAAAAAGCAGCGAAACCAAAGAAATCTATGTATATCGTTGAATCAGAAGAACGCTTAATGGATAAATTTGGAACAAGCGTGCAAATCGTCGAAAAAGGCGAACGTGGAAAAATCGAGATTGAATACCTTTCTCAAAAGGATTTAACACGTATTTTAGAAGTATTAGAAATCGAATTAGACGATTAAAAAGGAGTCTGTATGAAAGCAGGAACAACGTATCAATTACACGATCATGTGGAAATGAAAAAGCCGCATGCGTGCCAAACGAATTCCTGGGAAATCATCCGTATGGGGATGGACATTCGTATCAAGTGTGATCACTGTGGTCAAATGGTCCTTATGCCAAGGCGGGAATTCGAGAAGAAAATGAAAAAGGTCACTGTAGTAGCGGCCGAGGAAAACAAATAAAGAAAGAGTGTGACAAATGGCCTTAACAGCTGGAATCGTCGGCTTACCAAACGTTGGGAAGTCAACATTATTTAATGCAATTACAAAAGCAGGGGTTGAAGCAGCGAACTATCCGTTTGCGACGATTGACCCAAACGTCGGAGTGGTAGAAGTACCAGACCTTCGTTTACAAAAACTAACAGAATTAGTAAAACCAAAGAAAACTGTCCCAACGACATTTGAATTTACAGATATCGCGGGAATCGTGAAAGGGGCAAGCCGCGGGGAAGGCCTTGGGAATAAATTCTTAAGCCACATCCGTCAAGTAGATGCGATTTGCCAAGTCGTTCGTTGTTTTGAAGACGAAAATATTACACACGTGGCTGGGAAAGTTGACCCAATCGCTGACATCGAAACAATTAACCTAGAGTTAGTGTTGGCCGACCTTGAGTCAGTAGACAAACGTATTGCGCGTGTGGCAAAAATCGCGAAAACAAAAGATAAAGACGCTGTTGCAGAACTTGCCGTCTTAGAAAAAATCAAACCTGTGTTAGAAGAAGGACAATTAGCACGTACGATTGAATTCACAGATGAAGAACTTCCAATCGTGAAAGGCTTATTCCTTTTAACAACAAAACCAATGCTTTACATCGCAAACATTTCAGAAGATGACGTGATGGAAGGCGGCCATAACCAATATGTGCAATTAGTAGAAGACTATGCTGCAAAAGAAGATGCAGAAGTCGTTGTGATTTGTGCGAAAATCGAAGAAGAGGTAGCCGAATTAGAGGAAGAAGAGAAACAAGCCTTCTTAGAAGAAATGGGTATCGAAATCTCAGGGTTAGATATCTTAATCCAAAAAGCATACCACTTATTAGGATTAGCGACTTACTTTACAGCGGGTGAACAAGAAGTGCGCGCGTGGACATTCCGCCGCGGCATGAAAGCTCCGCAATGTGCGGGAATCATCCACTCAGACTTCGAGCGTGGATTTATCCGTGCCGAAACTGTAGCCTACGCAGACCTACTCGAATACGGTAGTATGACGGCTGCAAAAGAAAACGGAAAAGTTCGTCAAGAAGGTAAAGAATATGTCGTGCAAGATGGCGACGTAATGCTCTTTAGATTTAATGTATAAGGTTATCGGAGGATTGTAGCATGTCAGAACAAAACGTACAAGAAGAAGTAGTGTCAGTAGACGCTCTAAAAGCAGAATTAACAAATAAAAATGAACAATACATCTATCAACTAGAACGCGCATTGAAAGAAGCTGGATTTGACGAAGCGCAAATCGAAAAAGAATTATCAGTAATGCTTCCAGAAATCGTTGAAAAACAAAAAGCGGGTGTGACTGCTCGTCAATTGTTTGGTACGGTAACAGAACGCGTTCAATCAATCGTAGCTGGGCCAACAAAAGACCCAGACGCAAAATCACCAGACTGGCAAATTGCCGTTGACGGAGGACTTTTAGTCGGCGGATTATTTGCTCTTGTTACAGGAGTGATGTTGATGTTAAACCCAAGTGCAGATACACAACCAATGGGACTCTTCACACTTCTCATCAACTTTATCGCTGGGGCATTTGTCATGCTTGCGATTTCTAAAAATGCACCGAAATTCGATAATCCAAAAGGTCAACGCGGCTATATCCGTTACTTAGTGGTAAGTACGGTAGCGATGGTTGCTTGGTTAATCTTAGTGGTGTTAAGCCAACAATACATCCCATCTGTGATTAATATTGTGATGGGTTACGAGTGGTACTTACTCATCGGGGCTGCGGCTCTTGCTGGTAAATTCTACTTGAAGAAGAAATTAAATATTGTCGGATCAGTAATGTAAGAAACGAAAACAATCTGTGTGACGGTGACGGCGGAGTGCTTCGTGGAAGTCGGCAGTCATCGCACACTTCTTTTATAGAGGTGAGCATATGAAACAAATGAAACGTTGGATCATCACGTTTTTATTAGGATTAGTTGCCTTTTTGGGACTCGGTACTACGGTTGATGCGAGAAGTTTAGTCGTTGATAAGTATGATATCGAAGCAAATATTTTAGAAAATGGGGACGTTCAGTTCTTCGAAACGATCACCTTCCAATCGGACGGTGCCTATAACGGGGTCTTCTATAACTTGGATTACTCTGGTTTTGGGAAACCAACAGATGTCAATGCGTATTTAGAAACAAGTGAAGGTCGCTTGTTAATGAACCAGGACACTTCTGGGAAAAAGGGAACGTATCAATTAACGGATAGTGGTTCGAAGATTCAATTCAAAGTATTTTTCCCGTTCTCGAACTCGAAATTAAAAGTGACATTCCAATATACCGTTCCAAAACTCATTACGAACTACTTGGATACGGCCGAATTAAACCGTAAAGTAGTCGGACAAGAGTGGGAAATTGACCAACACAATATTACAGTGAAGGTGAATATTCCTGGAACAGCTTCAAGAGAAACGCTTCGTGCATGGGGACACGGCGCAGGACAAAACGGGGACGTAAAGATTGCGAGCGACTATCGTTCAGTAACACTCACGGCTCCTAAAAACGAAAGTGGAGATTTCGTGGAAGTGCATATGTTATTCCCGCAAACATTGACACATGCGAATACAAATGTGAGAAACGAAAAAGCGTTTGACCGCATCGTAGCCGAAGAGGAAAAGCTCATCAATGACGAGAAAAACCTTAGAAATACAGGGTTCTTCGGAATGATTGCTGGTTGGGTTCTCTTAGTCTTGAACATGGTTTATGCCTTTGCAACAGGATTCTTCGCGAACCGTAATCGTCTTGCTAAGGTACAACATATTCCAGATCATCTCTATGAACTTCCTGAAGATATTACGCCAGCCGTTATGAATCAGGCGGTTTACGGAAAAACAGATATGACCGACTTTAGTGCGACGGTGATGGACCTTGTTCGTAAGAAAGTCTTGAAATTATCCGATACAGAGCCGTATACCATTACGCTTGTGGACGATACGAAAGAAATGCTTCGTCATGAAAAACTAGCGCTTCATTTACTTTTTGAAGTTGTTGGCGGTGGAGGCACATCGATTGAACTCGAACAAGTGAAGAAGTATGCGAAAAACCATTCAACGACTTACTACAATGAGTGTCAAAAATGGATGGGCGCTGTCGATACTGCGGCTGAGAAATACCGCGTAACGCGTTTTGGTAAAGACGAACCTCAAGGACGTAGTGGCTTCCCAGGATGCTTGCTTGTCATCATCGGTGCTTTAACGATTGGTGCGGCCTTCTTAACGAAGAATATAAATTATTTATTGTGGACTGTTGGAGGCGTACTCCTTGTCGTTGGACCATTAACCCTTATCGGGACAGGAATTTTTGCCAACCGTCGTTCTCTTGAAGGGGAATTACGTTATCGTAAATGGCAAGCTTTTAAACAAATGCTAAAAGATCTCTCACCAATGAAGCGGATCGAAGATTTACCAAGTATTCAACTGTGGGATCACTTCCTTGTTTATGCCATCTCTTTAGGCGTGGCTGAACACGTGATTAAAGTGTTGAAAAAATTAATACCAGACCAATTACCAAACAGTGTGTTCTATTCAACTCAAAACGGAACGATTTACTATCCTGTTTCTGATTTTAATAGTACTTTTTCAAGCTCGTACAACACTGCGAATTCTTCTGTGAATGGAAGCAGCAACTCTGGTGGATTCGGCGGAGGATTCTCTGGCGGATCGAGCGGTGGTAGTGGTGGAGGATCCGGCGGTGGCGGATTCTAATCAAAGGAGAATTTATGTTAAATGAAATGATGCACAGACCAGTTGTCAAACCGGAACTGGTCGAGTACATGCGTTCAAGTCAACGCCGTTTTCCGGGGGACTTGGGTAAATTAGAAAATACAGCCAATGAATTAGGAATTCCAATTATTCCTCACGAAACAGCTGTGTTTCTAGATTTTATTGTTGGATTGTACCAACCAAAAAATATTTTAGAGATTGGAACGGCAGTCGGATTCTCAGCGAGTTTGATGGCAACAGCTTCACCACAAGCAAAAGTAACCACCATTGACCGCTACGAATTAATGTATAGCCGTGCCAAAGCCAACTTTGAAAGACTAGGGTTGGCCGACCGTATCACACAACTGGAAGGCGATGCGGCAGATATTTTACCAACTCTGGAACAAGGGAAATACGACTTCCTATTTATGGATAGCGCCAAAGCTAAATACATCGAGTTCTTCCCATACTGTATGGACGTACTTGAAGTCGGTGGCGTGCTAATGGTGGACGATATTTTCCAAGGAGGAACGATTTTAGAAGACGTGATGGAACGCCCAAGACGCGTGCGTAAGATTCATCGCCGCCTCAATATGTTCCTTGATTTAGTCCAAAGCGATCCAACATTAAAATCAACCTTACTTCCACTGGGCGACGGAGTGATTCTCATTCAAAAGATGGAAGAAAAAGATTTTAAATATATTTTAGAAGAGTTGTAAATTAATCATGGAAATCCCCATTGAAAAGTTTTACAATAAGAAGGATGACAAAAGAAAGGAAGTTTTACAATGACAGATAAAGTGCGTGTACGTTATGCACCAAGTCCAACAGGGCACTTACACATCGGGAATGCCCGTACAGCTCTATTTAACTATTTATTCGCGAGACATTATGGTGGAGAGTTCATCATCCGTATCGAGGATACAGACCGCAAGAGAAATCTTGAACACGGTGAAGAAAGCCAATTAGAAAACTTAACATGGCTTGGAATGGATTGGGATGAAGGTCCAGACAAACCTGGCAAATACGGTCCTTACCGTCAATCAGAACGTGAACACATTTATAACCCACTGATCGAGCAATTAATTGCAGAAGACAAAGCGTATAAATGCTACATGACAGAGGAAGAATTGGAAGCAGAACGTGAAGGTCAACGTGCTCGTGGCGAAATGCCGCACTACAGCGGGCAACATGCTCACTTAACACAAGAGCAACGTGATGCTTTCGAAGCTGAAGGACGCACTCCTGTTGTTCGTTTCCGTGTTCCAAAACAAGGGACTTACGCATTCGACGATATCGTTAAAGGCGACATCTCATTCGAATCTACTAGTGTCGGTGGCGACTTCGTTATCTTAAAACGTGACGGAATGCCAACTTACAACTTCGCAGTAGCAGTGGACGACCACTTCATGGAAATCACTCACGTTTTACGCGGGGATGACCATATTGCGAACACTCCAAAACAATTAATGATTTACGAAGCGTTCGGTTGGGAACCACCACGTTTCGGACATATGACGTTAATCATTAACACAGAAACAGGTAAGAAATTATCTAAACGGGATGAATCAATCCTACAATTCATCGAACAATATAAAGACTTAGGGTACTTACCAGAAGCGATGTTCAACTTTATCGCACTTCTAGGATGGTCTCCTCAAGGCGAACACGAAATCTTCAGCCGTGAAGAATTCATCGAAATCTTCGACGAAAAACGTCTTGGTAAATCACCAGCAGCTTTCGATCCTAAGAAATTAGAATGGATTAACAACACATACGTGAAGAAAACTCCATTAGAAGAAGTGGCTGAAATGGCGATTGCTCAATTAAAAGAAGTAGGCATTGTGAAGGACGAAGTTTCTCCTGAAGAACATGCATGGTTAGTGAAATTAGTGGCGTTATACCACGACCAAATGAGCTACATGAATGAAATCGTTGAGTTATCAGCGCTATTCTTCAGAAAAGATTTCGAAGTGGAAAATGAACAAGCCAAAGAAGTGCTTCAAGGCGAAACAGTTCCAACGGTATTGAACGCTTTTGTTGCGAAATTAGAATCAATGGAAACGTTCGATGAACCAAGTATTCTTGCAGCGATTAAAGAGGTTCAAAAGGAAACTGGCGTGAAGGGTAAAAACTTGTTTATGCCAATTCGTGTGGCTACGAGTGGACAAACACACGGGCCGGAGATCGGCAAAACGATCGAATTGCTTGGAAGAGAACGCAGCATTGCACACGTGCAAGCAGCACTTGCTCTTATTAAATAAAAGCTAACAGAAAGGGTTAACGCAAACTGCGTTAACTCTTTTTTGTGCTTGAAAGTAGGAGAAAGAGGACCTAACGGTCCGATATACTCGAAATCCCCTCGGATGTCTTCATAATAGCGATAATGGGGTACCGGTTCGAGCCTAGGGTCTCTCACCTTTAAAGCTTCAAAGCAGGAGTACGTCCAAGAATGGACTACTCCTGCTAATTCACATTTAATACGATTCCCCATTATTGCTATTATAGAATCCGAGGTTTTTCTCGTATATCGTCCCTTTCTGCCATAAAAAGGTTAATCCTTTCTTGAATAAGAGAGTGCGACAGGTGTGCATGCCACGTTCTCTGGCGCGGGGAAGGGAGAGCAGGGAGTGTGTGCTAAAAAAGGCAAAGAAAAAACGGATGAAGGGTCATCCGTTTTGTTGTATTTGATGACAGAAGAAGGTGAGCGAGAGTAAGTCTGCGCTGCCTCCAGGGCTCAAGTTACGCTCGATAAGGACGTTGTCGTAGTCCTCGAGTCGGTTTGCTAGCTCAGTTTCTGTGAGGGTTTGTGCTTCTTCGAATAATTGTTGTGCTTCTTTTTGGACTTGTTTATACGCATCGATTCCGCCGCGGTGAATAAGGTTTCCGTCTTCTACGAAAGTCATCAAGTAGAGGAGAAGGAGTAAGTCGCGGTGACGTGGTGTGTGCGTGTGTAGTGTATTGTAATAGTTGAGTGCTTTTGCAAGGCTTGGGTAGCCTGTTGCTGCTTCGCCTCGAATGCCTTTGATGCCATGTTCGACGTAGAGTTTTTCACCATAAGAGAGGTGTTCTTTTTGGTCGAGGTTGGCAAAGTCCACTTCGATGAGGTGGCGCGTCATTAGGTGGCAGTAGTGCAAGGCTTCTGGAATGTTGCCATTCGTATGAGCGGTAGCCCCTAAGACGAGCGCAAAGGAGAAGTTGGCGCCTTTATGGGTATTGATATTGTTAGTAGCGGCCATCATCGCATCTTCTGCTTGTTTTCCAAGGGTGCGAAGTTCGTTGAATAAGTCGAGTGGACTGCCGTTGTGGCGGCTTCCTGCTTCGGCGTAGGCCAGTAAATAAGGACAGAGCGCTTCGATACTTTGATAGAAGGTATCCTTTGTCATGTCCTTATGAGCGCCTGTGGAAATGGGATCCACGAGGCCTGGTTTTGGCGCGAGATTTACTTCTTGTAGAAGGGCGTCTGTGGCCACTTTTGCTAAAAACTCAGGATTAATCAATGTGTAATTTCTCCATTTGTTTCAAAATAAATTGTAATGAGCGATCTAAGTGCTCGTGTGTAATCAGCGTGATTTGTTCTACGTCGTTGTTGAGCATGCCGCGATAGATGAGTTTGTGTTCTTCGAGTGCTTTTGTACGGCGTTCTGAAGAACGAATCGATAAGTCGCGGAAATAAATGACGTATGTACGTAGCTCAAATACGATTTCTTTTAGACGTGTCATTTGGCATTTTTCGTAGATGAAATCATTGAAAGTTGTGAAGTTCGCAAGTACTTCGTCGACTCTGTCTTCGTTGTTGAGACGTTCGCATTCTTCGAGGATGGCGTTCAACTCTTTGAAGTCTTCTTTCGTCATGAGTTTCATCGCATTAATTGTTGCCAATGTGTCGAGTGCTTTTCTAATTTCGTAAATTTCATGGGCATCTTTAATGGAAATTCCTTTTACGATGACACCAATCTTAGGGATGTGCTCTACTAGGTGCTCTTTCGTTAACTCGTTAAGAGCGTAGCGAATGGGTGTACGGCTGATGTTTAACTCAGTCGAGAATTCTTTCTCGTTAATACGCGTACCTGCAGGGATTTCTCCTAAGATAATCGTTTTACGAAAAGCTTCGTAGAGCGAAATTTTAAGAGGTTTGTTTTGGGTAATATCTAAATTTTTCTTTACCGCTTGGATAATCGCTGACATAGTAGCCTCCTGGAAATTATTGTAAACATTAGAGATAGTATAAACGAAAAGGCGATAAAATGCACAAAAAAAGACTTGTTAGGCTAGGCCTGAACAAGTCTTTTTCACAAATTCAATTATTTAATTATTGTGGTAAGTATAATGGCATGTGACCCATTAATACGATTGTTACAACGAAGATTACGAAGATAACAGCTGCGTATTTAGCTGATTCTTTTTGCCATTCACCCATGTCTAATCCTGTTAGACGTAATAGTAAGTAGATGAACGCTACTAATGGGCTTAATAAGTGGAATGCTTGACCCATTAATGAAGCTAACGCCATTTGCATATCAGTGAATCCGTATTGACGTCCGATTTCAGCGAATGGAATTAATACTCCGTAGTAGAATCCGTCGTTTGTTAAGAAGAATGTACCAGGTACTGAGATAATCGCGATGATTAATGACCAGAATCCTGCTAATTGTTGAGGGATAACTTGAACGATACTTTGTGTTAAAGCTGTTGCCATTCCAGTTCCTTGGAATAATCCCATGAATACTCCGGCACCGAATACTAGTAATACTACTTGTACAGCATCCCCAGCGTTGTCCCCAATACGTTTAGATTGAGCTTTTAAGTCTGGGTAGTTGATCATTAAGGCTAAACCTGTACCAACTAAGAATAATACAACTGGTTTAACTTCGATTGCATCGATGAATGAACCAGCAACTAACCAACCGATTAATACGATTGTTAAGATAGCGTTGATTAAGAAGTTTTGAGGACGACGTTTTTCTAATACTTCAGGATCAGAAATTGTAGTCAATTCGTTTAATTCTTCTTCAGATAATTCTTGGATACCTAAACGAGCACGTTCTTTTTTACCCATTGAGCGAGCAACAACGAAGATTACGTAAAGTACTGAAAGAATCATACCTGGTGCTAAGTAACCTAGGATATCTGCTTCTACACCAAGAACTGACATCGCACGAGCAGTAGGTCCGCCCCATGGTAATAAGTTCATGATAGTGTTTTGTAAGATAACAAGAACCCCTAAGTTCATTAATTTCATGTCTAATTTTTTGTAAATTGGCACGAAAGCTGAGCAGCAGATTAATGTAGTTGTAGTTCCGTCACCGTTTAATGATACGGCAGCAGCTACGATAGAAGTAGCCATCAATACTTTCATTGGATCGCCTTTAGCGAAGCGGATCATTTTGTTAGTGATTGGATCGAATAATCCAGCGTCTAACATTGTAGAGAAGTAAAGGATTGCGAATAGAAGCATAACCCCTGTTTCAGCAGTTCCTTTCATCGCTGTTAATTTATCTTTTGAGTTATTCCCGAATAACCCTTGGCGAACTAATGTACCGATGTTAGCGTCTTGGACTTGACCTGTAGCAACTAAAATAATTGCAAAAACTAATGGAATTAATACTAAAGCTGTAAATGGTGACATTTTTTTCTTCATGATAACGTACATGAAAATTGCCATCATAATATAAGCTGCAATTGTGATAACCATCATATCTTCCTTTCTTTTTTAGAAAATTGTTTTTTAGTTGGAGAACCATTCAGTCGCTAAAACCTGAATGGGGCTCCACGAACTCATTAGGTAGAATGAATTCGTTTACTTATAGCGATATCTTAAACAATATTTAATAAAAAAGATAGTGTTTTCATATCGAAAAACAATAAAAGAACAGTTTGATGTGACAAAATGAGCATAAGTTTTATATCCTATTTATAATAAAACACTAAAAAAACAGGGAAAAATTCAGTTTCTGTTTCAGGAATGGTAGTGTTTTCTGTATAATAGTTGCATGTAGATTATGTTGGGAAGGGAGTGAAGGAATGGGAATTCTCCAACGATTATTTGGCAAGAAGAACTCTGAAGCAACGGAACACGCATCGACAAAGTCTGCACAACCAGAATCTGAATGGGAAAAATTAGAAGCTTTTGTACCGGTAGAAGCAGAAGAAGCTAAGCAAGTCTCAATCATTGCAGCTGCGATCGCGGCATCAGATTATCCAGAAAGCCAATTTGTGGTCAAACGCGTCCTTAAACGCAACCCAGAAACCAAGATTATCTCGGTTATTGCCTCAGCGATTGCTGCAGGTGAATCAAATGACAGTCAATGGGCTGTTAAAGAAATCTACCAAAAACGCAATTCATAATATATTTTAGGAGGAATGTTACGATATGTTACGTAAATTCAAAATCAAAGTAGACGGTCAAGAGTACCAAGTAGAAATGGAAGAAATCGGCGCAGTTGCTCCGGCAGCTCCTGTAGCACCAGTTGCAGCTCCAGCGGCACCTGCTGCACCAGCAGTAGAAGCAGCTCCAGCACCAGCAGCTCCTGTAGCAGCAACACCAGCCGGCGCAGATGCAATGCCATCTCCAATGCCAGGTAACATCTTACGTATTTTAGTAAACGTAGGCGACACAGTTACTGAAAACCAACCATTAATGATTTTAGAAGCAATGAAAATGGAAAACGAAATCGTTGCAGCTAAAGCAGGGGTTGTAGCAGGAATTCACGTTAAAGAAGGTCAAGTGGTAAACCCAGGCGACGCTTTAATTACAATTAACTAATTTTAATAACTTTCAAGGAGTGAAACAGTGGAAACATTAGTTCAAAATCTAGCGTCATTTACTTTGGGCCAAGGTATCATGATGGCTATCGGTGCCCTATTAATGTACTTAGGGATTAAAAAAGAGTACGAACCAACATTATTAGTACCAATGGGATTAGGTACAATCTTAGTAAACTTCCCTGGAACTGGGGTTCTAGACCAAATCGTAGGTGGACAACAACAACATGGGGTCCTACAAATCTTATTCGAAATCGGTATCGAAACTGAATTATTCCCATTATTAATCTTCATCGGTATCGGTGCGATGATCGACTTCGGTCCATTATTACAAAACCCATTCATGTTATTATTCGGTGCGGCAGCTCAATTTGGTATTTTCTTCGTAGTAGTTGTAGCTGTATTATTCGGATTTGACATTCGTGAAGCAGCTTCAATCGGTATCATCGGTGCGGCTGACGGTCCTACATCAATCTTCGTTGCGAACCAATTAGCCCCTCAATTACTTGGAGCGATTACGGTTGCGGCCTACTCATACATGGCTCTTGTTCCGATTATCCAACCAATCGCTATCAAGATGGTTACTACAAAAGCAGAACGTCGTATTCGTATGACATACCACGCTTCAGGCGTATCTAAATTAACTAAAATCTTGTTCCCAATCATTATCACAATTGTGGCAGGTTTCATTGCTCCAATTTCATTACCACTTGTTGGTTTCTTAATGTTTGGTAACTTATTACGTGAATGTGGCGTTTTAGATAACTTATCTCAAGCGGCTCAAAACGAATTAGTAAACATTGTTTCTATTCTATTAGGGATTACAATCTCAGTTAAAATGCAAGCTGATTTATTCTTAAATGTTCAAACATTAATGATCATCTTGTTCGGTTTAGTAGCCTTCATCATGGACTCAATCGGTGGTGTGGTATTTGCTAAAATCTTGAACTTATTCCGTAGAGAAAAGATCAACCCAATGATCGGAGCTGCAGGTATCTCTGCATTCCCAATGTCAAGTCGTGTTATCCAAAAAATGGCGACAGACGAAGATCCTCAAAACTTCATCTTAATGTACGCTGTTGGAGCTAACGTTTCTGGACAAATCGCTTCTGTTATTGCTGGTGGATTATTATTATCATTCTTCATGTAATAATATAGAAGGAAAAGGAGGAAAACGATGAATTTCAACGCAGAACATTTAACACAAGCTTTCGAGCTAATGGCTTTAGGGATGGGTGGAGTTTTCCTAGTATTAGGAATTCTATATGCCGTATCTGCTCTTTTATTAAAAGCATTCCCGCCAAAATAAGGAGGCCATTCCATGGAAAATTTCATTCTCAAACGGTTATGGCTCGATTGCGATAAAAAAGCACGCCAAGATTGGGAATGGTTAATGGATCAAGCTAACCTTGGCAAAACAGAGCAGGTTGATTATACAATTGCGATTTACCATACTTCTGGTGAACCTGCAGCAACCGGTTCCCTAGACCGCAACATTTTAAAATGTTTAGTGGTTTGTAAAAAGTATCAATCAGAAAATCTGTTGACGCATCTCGTGATGGCGCTCTTAGATGAATTAAGAGAACGTTCTTATACAAATAGTTTTGTCTACACGAAACCAAAGAACATTGTCTTCTTTAAATCTCTAGGTTACCGGGTAGTTGCTGAAACAGAAAACCTTGCCTTTTTAGAACAAGGCATCCCATCTTTTAGTGATTACTTAAAATTACTAAAAGAACATTTCGTAGAAGGAAGTAGCAATAGTGCCATCGTCATGAACGCGAATCCTTTTACACTGGGACATCAATATTTGGTAGAAACGGCCGCAAGTCAGTCGAGTCACCTCTACGTGTTCGTTGTTTCCGAGGACCGTTCGTTCTTTCATACGAACGACCGAATGGAAATGGTGAAACGAGGTGTGAGTCATCTGCCGAACGTAACGGTGCTTCCAACGAGAGACTACATGGTCTCAAGTGCGACTTTCCCATCTTACTTCTTGAAAGAGAAGGCTGATTTGGAAGTGGCAAAAGTTCAAGCAACATTGGATGCAACACTCTTCTTAGAAAACATTGTTCCAACGTTACAATTGACCAAACGTTTTGTGGGTCAAGAACCACTTTCCCCAGTAACCTCCGTTTATAATGACGCGCTAAGAGCTGCTTTTGGGAGCGACTTAGAGCTAGTGATTATAGACAGACTTTCTGCCGGGGACGAAGTGGTGAGTGCGACGCGGGTGCGCGCTGCCATTCAAAACAAAAACGTAGACGAGTTGAAACTACTCGTTCCAGCAACTACGTATCATTATTTAGAAGAAAAACATTTCATTGGTTAAAATCCAAAAGAAAAGGTGGAAACAATAATGGAAATTAAAAAAAGTGCAGTAGTCGGCACTTTGGAATCAAGTGACATCATGATTACTTTAAATCCAAGTACCGCTGGTCGAATCGACATTCAATTAGAAAGTAGTGTCGAAAAACAATTCGGAAATCAAATCCGTCGTGTGATCGAAGAAACTTTAAAAGAATTAGGGGTTACTTCAGTAGAAGTCATCGCAGTTGATAAAGGTGCTTTAGATTGCACAATCCAAGCTCGTACAGTGACAGTGGTTCACCGTGCAGCAGAAGTTGAAAACTACGACTGGAAGGAGATCGACTCATGGAACGCTTAAGAAGAACAATGATGTTCGTACCTGGTTCAAACGCAGCAATGTTGCGTGATGCTCCACTTTACGGCGCAGACTCAATTATGTTTGACTTAGAAGATGCTGTTTCTTTAAAAGAGAAAGACTCAGCTCGTGTATTAGTACATTTCGCTTTAAAAACTTTTGACTACAGCAATGTAGAAACAGTTGTACGTATTAACGGTTTAGATACAACAGGTGCTTTAGATATTGAAGCCGTTGTATTAGCTGGTGTTAACGTTGTTCGTTTACCAAAAACTGAAACAGCTCAAGATATCGTAGACGTGGATGAAATCATCACTCGCGTTGAACGTGAAAACAACATCCCAGTAGGTCGCACTAAAATGATGGCTGCGATTGAATCTGCTGAAGGTGTGTTAAACGCTCGCGAAATCGCTAAAGCAAGTGACCGTTTAATCGGTATCGCTTTAGGTGCTGAAGACTACGTAACAAACATGAAAACTCGTCGTTACCCTGATGGACAAGAGTTATTCTTTGCTCGTAGCATGATCTTACATGCTGCTCGTGCTGCAGGAATCGCTGCTATCGATACTGTTTACTCTAACGTAGACAACATGGATGGATTCCGTGAAGAAGTAGAACGCATCAAACAATTAGGTTTCGATGGAAAATCTGTTATTAATCCTCGTCAAATTCCTGTGGTTAATAAAGTTTATGCACCAACAGAAAAAGAAATTCAAAACGCTAAAGAAGTTATTTGGGGAATTCGTGAAGCTGAAGCTAAAGGTTCAGGTGTTATCTCAGTTAACGGTAAAATGGTCGATAAACCAATCGTAGAACGTGCTGAGCGCGTAATCGCATTGGCGAAAGCGGCTGGATTGATTAGCGAGGAGGAAATTTAAGATGGTATTAAATAAAGCTGGACGTGAAATTCCACAAGAATATGCAGATCAATATGGGGTATACGAAGGTGAGTTAGCTCGCATTAAACCTTATGAAGCAGCTAGCCGTAAAATCAAACCTGTTGAACCTCGTCAAGAAAAATTATTAGGTAGCATTCGTGAAGCTATTGAAAAAACTGGTTTGAAAGATGGCATGACAATCTCATTCCACCACCACTTCCGTGAAGGGGACTATGTGATTAACATGGTTATGGAAGAAATTGCAAAAATGGGGATTAAAAACCTATCAATCGCGCCTTCTTCAATCGCAAACGTACACGAACCATTAATCGAACACATCAAAAATGGTGTCATTACAAACATCACTTCATCTGGTTTACGTGATAAATTAGGGGCAGCAATCTCTAGCGGTATCATGGAAAACCCAGTTGTGATTCGTTCACACGGTGGACGTGCTCGTGCGATTACTGCAGGAGACATCCACATCGACGTTGCCTTCCTTGGAGCTCCAAGTTCTGACGAGTACGGTAACATTAACGGTACAAAAGGAAAAGCAACTTGCGGTTCTTTAGGATACGCAATGATCGACGCTAAATACGCTGACCAAGTAGTTGCCATTACTGACAGCCTTGTACCATATCCAAACACTCCAATCAGCATTCCACAAACAGACGTGGACTACGTGGTTGTTGTAGATGAAATCGGGGATCCTAAAGGGATTGCCAAAGGGGCAACTCGTTTCACGAAGAACCCTAAAGAATTATTAATCGCAGAATACGCTTCTAAAGTAATCACTGGTTCTCCATATTACAAAGAAGGATTCTCATTCCAAACTGGTACAGGTGGAGCTTCTCTTGCTGCAACTCGTTTCATCCGTGAAGCAATGATTAAAGACGGCATCAAAGCAAGCTTTGTACTTGGTGGTATCACTAACTCAATGTGCGAATTGTTAGAAGAAGGTTTAGTTGAGAAAGTCATCGACGTTCAAGACTTCGACCACCCATCAGCAATTTCACTTGCAAACAATGCAAACCACTATGAAATCGACGCAAGCATGTACGCAAACCCATTATCTAAAGGTTCAGTAATTAACCGTTTAGACGTTGCAATTCTTTCTGCTTTAGAAGTAGATACAGACTTCAACGTAAACGTAATGACAGGTTCTGACGGAGTTATCCGTGGAGCTTCAGGTGGTCACTGTGATACAGCCTTTGCTTCAAAAATGTCAATGGTTATCAGCCCATTAGTACGTGGACGCATCCCTACATTCGTAGAATCAGTAAATACTGTGATTACTCCAGGTACAAGTGTGGACGTGGTTGTTACTGAAATCGGTATTGCGATCAACCCTAACCGTCAAGATTTAATTGAACACTTCAAAGGGTTAGATGTACCTCAATACACAATCAAAGAATTACAAGAAAAAGCATACAGCATCGTTGGAAACCCAGAACCAATTCAATATGGTGATAAAGTGGTTGCGGTAATCGAATACCGTGATGGAAGCATCATCGACGTTGTTCGCAATGTTTAATTCTTTGTTTGACGGAGCACCTGTGGATATCATGCAAATGCTTGATGCCAGAGAAAGACGTGCTCATACCCAACAACAATTACTAGAACAATTGAACCCGTGTGTATTGGTGTCTATTACACTCAATATTCCAGGTCCTGTTAAAAATTCAGAGGCGATTACAGCGGTCTTCGCCTCTGTGATTTCTGAATTAGATGAGGCTTTACAGTCTTTTGAGAAACTTCACCAAGAAGACTTCTCATTTCAGACAGGGATGGAATTTTACCGAGTTCTTCGCGCAGACGCACTTCGTGTAAAGCGCGCTTGTACGGAGTTTGAAGAAGGACACCCACTCGGGAGAATACTCGATATCGATGTTGTTGAAATGGCAGGAGAGACTCCAACGCCCATTTCCAGAACAGCCCTTGGAATGTCTCCAAGACGTTGTTTTATCTGCAATGAGGACGCAAAAGTGTGCGCCCGTTCTAGAAAGCATACGGTCCTAGAGATGCAAGAGCATATCGCTCGCATTGTCGCAGAGTACACATCGAGTAAAAGACCTTAAGAAAGGAAGATATTATGAGCAAAATTATCCGTTTAACTGAAACGGTTTTGCGTGACGGACAACAAAGTCAAATCGCGACTCGTATGTCAACTGAAGATATGTTACCAATCTTGGAAACATTAGATCAAGCTGGCTTCCATGCGTTAGAAGTATGGGGAGGAGCAACTTTTGACTCTTGTATTCGTTTCTTGAATGAAGACCCATGGGAACGTCTACGTCAAATTCGCGCAGCAGTTAAAGATACAAAATTGCAAATGTTATTACGTGGACAAAACCTATTAGGATACCGTAACTATGCTGATGATGTAGTACGTTTATTCGTAGAAAAATCTGTACAAAACGGAATCGACATTATTCGTGTATTCGATGCTTTAAACGATGTTCGTAACATGAAGACATCTATCGAAGCAACAAAATTAGCAGGCGGACACTGCCAAACAGCAATCTCTTACACAACAAGTCCAGTTCACACTGTGGACTACTATGTTGATTTAGTAGGACGCATGGCAGAATTCGGTGCAGACTCAATCTGTATTAAAGACATGGCTGGGGTATTAACACCTCAAACAGGTTACGAATTAGTAAGCCGTATTAAAGAAAAAACTGATCTTCCTTTAGAAGTTCACACTCACGCTACAAGTGGTATTTCTGAAATGACTTACTTAAAAGTAGCTGAAGCAGGCGCAGACATCATCGATACTTGCTTATCATCATTCTCTGGTGGTACAAGTCAACCTGCAACTGAATCAATGGCTTTAGCACTTAAAGATTTAGGCTTCGAAACAGGCGTTGACATGAAGAAAGTGGAAGAAGCAACAGCTTACTTCAACGGCATTCGTGATAAATTCCGTGCAGAAGGAATCTTAAACCCTAAAGTAAAAGATACAGAACCAAAAACATTAATTTACCAAGTACCTGGTGGAATGTTATCAAACCTATTAAGTCAATTAACTGAACAAGGCTTAGCTGACAAATACGAAGAAGTATTAGCAGAAGTGCCAAAAGTACGTGCGGACTTAGGGTACCCACCACTTGTAACGCCATTATCACAAATGGTTGGTACACAAGCGGTAATGAACGTGATTTCAGGCGAACGTTTCAAACTTGTTCCAAAAGAAATCAAAGACTACGTTTTAGGATTATATGGACAAGCTCCAGCAGAAATTAACCCTGAAGTGAAAGCAAAAATTATCGGAGATGCAGAAGTTGTGACCGTTCGTCCAGCTGACTTAATCGAAGATCAATTACCAGAAATTCGCGAAGAGATTAAAGAATACGCTAAATCTGACGAAGATGTGTTAATGTACGCACTCTTCCCACAACAAGCAAAAGACTTCTTAGGTCGCCGCGAAGATCCATTCTACGATGTACCATTACAAACAGTAGATGTGACTTTAGACTTACAATAATTTCTAAGAAAGCTGAAAGGCTAGGCTCCGCGCCTGGCTTTTCAGCTTTTTGTGTGCTTTAAACTGTGCTATAATGAGGGGAAAGACAATGCGAAGGAAGTGAAGGAATGGGACGTTTTAGAGAAGACATGGAAACTTATAAAAGAAATGATCCAGCGGCAAGAAGTAGCTTGGAAATTGTGTTGACGTACCCAGGTTATCACGCGACGGTCTTGCACCGCGTGGCGCATTGGTTACATACAAAGGCAAAATTGAGACTACTGGCTCGAATGGTGAGTGGCTTTAGCAGGTTCCTAACGGGCATCGAGATTCATCCAGGGGCTACGATTGGAAGACGATTCTTTATCGACCATGGCATGGGAATCGTCATTGGAGAGACAACGATTATCGGTGACGATGTCAAAATGTTCCATGCGGTGACCTTAGGCGGAACCGGGAAAGATACTGGCAAGCGCCATCCAACCATCGAAAATGGTGTGCTTTTATCGGCACATTCGCAAGTGATTGGACCTGTGACGGTTGGAGAATATGCCAAAATTGGAGCGGCGGCAGTTGTGTTAGACGACATTCCTGCTCATACCACAGCGGTTGGACTGCCGGCACGAGTGGTGCGCGTCCATACACCAGAAGAAATTGAAAGAGATACGACTATCGGAGGGAACTTATGATTCAAATCTACAATACCTTAACAAGACAAAAAGAAGTATTTAAACCGATTGAAGAAGGAAAAGTGAGCATGTATGTGTGCGGCCCAACGGTTTATAACTATATTCATATCGGAAATGCACGTAGTACGGTTTCCTTTGATACGATTCGTCGTTACTTTGAATACCGCGGTTATGACGTGAATTTCGTTTCGAACTTTACAGATGTGGATGATAAAATCATTCGCGTGGCTAACGAAACTGGCATGACGGCTGAAGAAGTCTCAAAGAAATATATCGAAGCGTTCTTTGAAGATACAAACGCCTTAAACGTGAAAAAGGCGACATTAAATCCAACGGTAATGAACACGATGGATGACATTATTGCCTTTGTAGCGGACTTAGTCGATAAAGGCATGGCCTATGAATCAGAAGGCGATGTGTATTTCATTACTGAGAAATTCAAAGACTATGGGGAACTCAGCGATCAACGCATCGAAGACTTACAAATCGGGGCAAGTAATCGTACAGCCTCAGAAGATGATGCGAAGAAACGCAATCCGTTAGACTTTGCATTATGGAAGAGCGCAAAACCAAACGAAATTAGCTGGAACTCTCCTTGGGGAAAAGGTCGCCCAGGATGGCATATTGAATGTTCTGTAATGGCGACAAAACACTTAGGAGATACGATTGATATTCACGGTGGTGGACAAGACTTAGCGTTCCCTCACCACGAAAATGAAATCGCGCAAAGTGAATCAAAAACTGGTAAGAAATTTGCGAACTACTGGATGCATAATGCGTTTGTAACGATGGGCGAAGAGAAAATGAGTAAATCTCTTGGAAACTTCGTGCTCGTTCACGACTTAATCCAACAACTTGACCCACAAGTACTTCGTTTCTTCTTAGCAAGTGCGCACTATCGTCGTCCATTGAAATTTAGTGAAGCGGCTCTTCAAGAAGCGGCCGTGAACCTTGAAAAAGTACAAACAACATTCAAGAATGCACGCTACCGTCTAGAAACAGCCGTAGATACTTTGCCAGAAGATGCAGAACGCTTAGCAAAATTCGAAGCAATTGAAGCAGAATTCCAAAAAGAAATGGATGATGACTTCAATGCGGCAAATGGGATGACGGTGTTATATCAATGGTTGAAAGAATGGAATGTGTATTTAGAACAAGAAGTCGTTTCAAAAGCAGTACTCGAAGCGCTCCTTGAAAAAGCAACCGTTCTATTTGGAATTTTCGGTATCGTTGAAAAACAAGAAGCACTGCTCGATGATGCTATTCAAGCGTTAATCGATGAGCGTCTTGAAGCGCGTAAAGCGAAAAACTTTGCTCGCAGTGACGAGATTCGTGATTTACTAAAAGAACAAGGGATTGTATTAGAAGACACTCCACAAGGAACAAGATGGAGAAGAGAAGCATGACAGAAAAAAACTGGAAGCTGCTAAATGGATTGGCCTTAGCCTATATGGGTGACGGGATTTATGAAGTATATGTCAGAAATCACGTGATGCAAAAAGGGTTAACGAAGCCAAATCAGTTGCACGCTACCGCAACGAAGTTTGTTTCGGCAAAGGCACAAGCACGCTTGATGCAACAAATGTTGGAACAAGAAAACTTCTTAAATGAAGAAGAATTAGAAATTTATAAACGAGGACGTAATAGTAAGAGTCATACGGTGGCAAAAAATGCAGACGTAGGAACGTACCGTATTGCGACTGGTTTTGAAGCATTAATGGGGTACTTATATTTATCAGGCCAACAAGCCCGACTAGAAGAACTCATTAATTGGTGCTTACAACAAGTGGAAGGTGAATAGTAATATGGCACGAAATGAATATGCACCAAAGAAAAAATCAAGGAACGGAAATCGTTCAGACCATGGGCGCCCTGAGCGCGGTGAAAAGAGACAACGACCTGCTCGTGAACACGTAGAACGCGCTGAGGCTCAAGAAGTGGTGGACTTTGTGTTTGGACGCCATGCAGTGGTAGAAGCCTTGCAAACGCCGCACCGTGTGAACCGCGTCTTTATCCAAGAAGGAACTTCTGGACGAGATGCCGCAAAAGTCATTGAACTCGCACGTGAAAAAGGCATTCAAGTTCAAACCGTTCCAAAGACAAAGATTGAAGACCTTGTCGGCAATGCCGTTCACCAAGGGCTTGTGGCTTCGATTGCGGCGTATGAATATGCCGACTTAGAAGATGTCTTTAAGAAAGCCGAAGAAAAAGGCGAAGATCCATTTATCGTTATCTTAGATGGAGTGGAAGATCCGCATAACTTAGGAAGTATTTTACGTACGGCAGACGCAACAGGCGTTCACGGTATTATTATTCCAAAACGCCGTTCCGCTTCACTGACAGCGACCGTTGCCAAAGCTTCAACGGGTGCCATTGAGCATGTGCCGGTTGTTCGCGTGACGAATTTAACGCAAACGATTGAACAATTGAAGGCGCGTGGCATTTGGGTGTTTGGAACCGACATGAATGGAACGGACTACCGCAAATGGAATACAAGTGGCCCTCTTGCAATCGTGATGGGGAACGAAGGAAAAGGCGTGTCTCGTATCGTGAAAGAAAGCGTGGACGAAATGGTGACGATTCCGATGGTGGGACATGTCCAAAGTCTGAATGCGAGCGTGGCGAGTGCCTTAATGATGTACGAAGTCTTCCGTAACCGTTCGTTATAGGAAACGGGGGATGCACATTGAAAAAGCAACTCTATATTGTTGATGGCTACAATATGATTGGTGCTTGGCCAGAGCTAGTGGCTCTGAAGAAGCAAGACGACTTAGAGAGCGCGAGGGATTTACTCATTCAACGGTGCTCGAATTTTCAGAAATTTGAAAATATCGAAGTCTGGATTGTCTTTGATGCGCAGTTTGTACCAGGCGTTACCCAGTCGTTTGACGAAGCCGAAGTGAAAGTGATTTTTACGGCTGAAGGGGAGACGGCGGATAGTTATATTGAGCGTACGGTATCAGAAATGAATATGCGTCTTGTTCAAGTATCTGTAGCAACCAGTGACTTAGCCGAGCAGTGGCTTATTTTCCAAAAAGGAGCCCTGCGGAAATCAGCTAGAGATTTTTATAAGGAATTAGAAAGTAGTAGGGATAAACAAACAGAGATGGCACGAACTTTCCATCATAAAGGAAGTACGCGTCGAAATCCCTGGAGCGACGCACAAATGGCACTATTAAATCATTTGCGCTTTAGCTTAGGAGGCAGTGCAAAAAAGAAAAAATAGTGAATTAGCGCATTTCAAATACGCAACTTCACACTTTCTTCATAAATTGTGGTGTGTGATTTCATATTAATGATGTACAATCTGTGAAGAAAACTTATAATAATTATAATTTAGCTATAAAAAAGGAGTGTATGTCATGCATATCTTAATGATTGAAGATACAGAAGCAGTTTGCGAAATGATGGAGATGTTTTTTGAAAACGAAGGTTGGAAGGCAAGCTTCTACCACGATGGTAAAGAAGGTCTTGATGCATTCTTAGAAAACCAAAACAAATGGGGCGTTGTCATCTTAGATGTGAACTTACCAAGTATGGACGGAATGCAAATTTGCCGTCAAATCCGCCAAGTGAACCAAAATGTTCCAATCGTAATGCTTACAGCACGCGATTCAGAAAGTGACCAAGTTATCGGTCTTGAAATTGGTGCGGATGACTACGTTGCAAAGCCATTCAGTGCCGTAACCATTATGGCTCGTATTAAAGCATTATTACGTCGTACACAACGCGCTACTGTTGCAGACAACACATTTGCTTCAGAATTCGATGTTGAAACAGATCACGTGAAAATCAATACGAAAACACACGAAGCATTTATCGATGGCAAACAAATCGAAAACTTAACACCAAAAGAATTTGACTTATTAATGGTTATGGCGAAACATCAACGCCAAGTATTCACTCGTGAACACTTATTAACGAAAATCTGGGAAGATCCATTCTATGGTGACGAACGTACCGTTGACGCTCACATCAAGAAACTTCGCCAAAAAATCGAAGCTGTTGGTCCTCACGTAATTCATACGGTTTGGGGCGTAGGGTATAAATTTGACGATAGCGAGTTGTAATCCATGAAATACTTTTATCAGCAACTCTTCGGGTTCGTATCCGTTGTGCTGTTGACGATTGCTGCATGTGGAATTCTTTTCTACAACGTAATGAGTAATAATGTGTATACACAGCGGTCTCAGCAATTGCAGTCGTACGCCAAAGGATTAATTGCGACTGATATGAGCGATGCGGATATTTACAAGTTGGGGACCATTTTACGCGAGGAAAATGTCAGTATAGCGATGTTTGATGAAAACAACGAGATGACCTATCCTTCTAGAAGTTTAGATACAAACTCTGCACTGACAGAGGATGAACTAAACCACTTAAAAAATGGTGCTGCGATTAACTTGAAAGAAGTTCAAATGAACTTTACCGGAGAAGCCGTAGATAACTTAATCACGGTATACTATCCCATTATTAAAAATGGACAGTATAAAGGATATGTGGCTTTAGCCAGTCCGATGAGTCGTATTCAAACCGAAGTACGCGAACTTCGTAACTCGATGTTTATCGCGTTTGGTACAGCGATTATCATTGGAATTATGATGAGTTTTGTATTTGCGAACTATCAAACACGTCGTATCAACAAATTGCGTAAAGCGACGCATAAGATCTCGGAAGGGGACTTCGACGTTCAGCTTCCAGTCGAGAGCCGTGACGAGTTTGACGACTTAATGAAAGACTTTAACAACATGGCGCATTCACTCCGCGAGTCTGAAAGAGAGGTTGAGCGACAAGAAAATGTCCGCCGCCAATTTATGATGGACGTGGCGCACGAAATGCGTACACCATTGACAACCATGAATGGATTGCTCGATGGCTTGAAATACAATATGGTGCCAGAGTCTCGTCGTGGCCGTTCGCTGGAACTGATTTCTAGTGAAACACAACGATTGATTCGCCTCGTTAACGAAAACCTCGACTACGAGAAGATTCGTTCGAACCAAATTGTATTAGTGCAACATCGTTTTGCAGGGATTGGAGCTATCCAAACCGTTGTAGAACAAATTCGCGAATTAGCGAAAGTAAAAAACAATACATTGCGCTATGAATGTGATAAAGACTTCAGCGTCTATGCCGACTATGACCGTTTTGTCCAAATCTTGGTAAACACCACAAAGAATGCGAACCAATTTACGGATAATGGGGAAATCCTGGTGAAGGCATGGAATGAAGGTAAAAAAGCAATTGTCGAGATTTCAGATACGGGTATCGGAATTGACGAGAGCGAAATTAAAGAAATCTGGGAACGTTTCTATAAAGCAGACGTTTCAAGAAAGAGCACGAAGTACGGAGAAAGCGGCCTTGGCCTTGCGATTGTGAAGTCGCTAGTAGATAGTCACCGCGGTAAAATCTCTGTGAAAAGTGAAGTTGGCAAGGGAACGACCTTTAGAGTGGTATTCCCTGGCGAAAGTGAATTGTAATTTAAGGAGAACGAACAAGGAGGAAGAAGATGTATTTACTTGGCCCATTCTATCAATGGCTAGTCCAATTATTTGATGGGCGAGTGAATCACCTTCCACTTGTTCGTTTGTTTATTTTCAGTGTAGACCACGCAATCGTCCTGTTTATCGGATGGTTGATTGTTTGGTCTATTTATTTATCTTCACGTAGAAAAGGAGAGATTTCCTGGAAGTGGGAACTCTACCGGAATTTATTTATCTTCTATATTATATTACTGGCGCAACTGACGATTTTTAGAAATACCGATGAGACCTTTACTGTAAAAGTCGTCATGCACCCGCTCTCGGATATTATGTGGGTGCCGTTTGTCGATAGCATCAAGTTATTTATGCAAGGTTCAGTCTTTGCAGCGTATTATAATGTAGTAGGAAATATCGTCTGGTTTATGCCGCTTGGATTTTTCTGTGGTTTGCTCTATGGAAAAGAAAAAGGACACTCCCGTTCACTCTGGTACGGGTTCTGGACTTCTTTTGTCATCGAGTTCTTTCAATTTATCTTTTACACAGGAGTCAGCCATATCGACGACATTCTCTGTAATGTTCTTGGAAGTTGGCTTGGATTCCTACTGTATCGTGCCATTATGAAATGGAGGGGGAAATAATTTATGGGAACAATCATCGTGAAACAAAAAGCAGCGGGATTGATTAAAAAAGGAAGTCCACTGATTAGTCAGATGGACCTTGCGCAAGAACTTCGTGCAGATGAAGGCGAAGTGGTGAAAGTTGTTGACCAACAACGTCATTTCTTAGGAATGGCCTATGTCGGATTCCAAAATAAGGGAGTTGCGTGGGTATATAGCCGCGAGGAAGACGAAGCGTTGGATGATGAGTTCTTTAGCGGCATCTTTAAGACAGCCTTCGAAAATCGCCGTGCACTATTACATTCGGAGGATACGACGACTTTCCGTCTCTTCAATGGGGAAGGCGACGGCTTTGGAGGCGTAACGATTGACTGGTACGACGGTTTTATCATGGTCTCTTGGTATAGCGAAGGTGTGTATCATTACCGCGACCTTATTTTGACGCAGGCACTTGCTTCGTTTGAAGAGGTCAAAGGGGTCTACGAAAAGATTCGTTTCAAGAATGAAGCGGACTTGCCAGAAAGTCAGTTTGTCGGCGGGGCAGAAGCACCAGAACCATTAATCGTATTGGAGAATGGTGTTAAATACGCAACTTATATGAATGAAGGATTGATGACGGGTATCTTCCTAGATCAACGGGAGGTGCGTGAAACGATTCGCCAGCGTTACAGTGCAGGACGTACCGTATTGAACACCTTCAGTTATACAGGTGCCTTTTCTGTTGCTGCAGCAATGGGTGGCGCTAGTAAAACAACTAGCGTAGACGTTGCCAACCGTAGTCTTGAAAAGACAAAAGAGCAGTTTGCAGTCAACGGGATTGACCCTGAAACGCAACAAATCTATGTGATGGACGTGTTCGATTATTTCAAATACGCCGTGAAGAAACAGTTGAAGTTTGATACGGTCGTGGTGGATCCACCAAGCTTTGCACGTACGAAGAAGAGAACTTTCTCCGTAGCCAAAGACTACGGCAAACTGGTGACGCAAATTACACCGTTAGTCGCACCAAAAGGAACGCTCGTTTTATCAACAAACGCAGCGAATGTGAGCGAATCTCAATTCCAACAAATGATTGAGAAAGGCATCCGTGAAGCAGAAGGCAATCGCAAGTTCCGCATTGTCTTGAAAAAAGGATTGCCAAGCGATTTTGCAGTTCCAGTAGCGACTCCGCTAAGCGATTATCTCAAAGTTTTCTTTATTGAATTTAACAACTAGCACAACTGCCCGAAATTCACTTATAAGTGAATTTCGGGCAGCTTTCGTACGCACTTCAAACTCCTTGCACAAAATGCGTCCTAATGCCATTTCTGCAGCACGGGAGGCCGTTAGAGGCACCGACATGTCATTTTCACGTTTTGGCACAAATCCCATTGCACCGCTATTTCTAGCAGTTCACTTTTTTGCAAAAAATCTCATTTTTCTTACAAGCCTGAAGAACGTTGCGGTTCTATAGCAACAGTAATGGGGAATAGCAACCAATGTGAATTACTGACTCTAGGGTGAAACCCGTAGAGTCAGTTTGAAGCTTGGTAGGAATTGAGACGATAGGCTCAATCCGGTGCCCCATTACAGTAGCTATGAAGCAACCGCAACAGTTCGAAAAGGCTTGTAAGAAAAAACGAAGTTTTTCTAAAAAAGAATATACTATAAAGATTGCATTGCAAATTAAGTTTTGATATAATACCAAAGTGCATGAAAATGCACATGTCGGAACACCGTGGGAGGAGAAATCTTCATCTCCATTAAACCACGCACGAAACAATCAAGGAGGTAATGTCTCGTGGCTAAAAAAGTTGTAAAACTAGTTAAATTACAAATTCCTGCAGGTAAAGCAACTCCAGCTCCACCAGTAGGTCCAGCTTTAGGTCAAGCACAAGTGAACATCATGGGATTCTGTAAAGAATTCAATGCTCGTACAGCTGACCAAGCAGGTTTAATCATTCCGGTTGTGATTTCAGTTTATGAAGACCGTTCATTCGACTTCATCTGTAAAACACCACCAGCAGCAGTATTATTAAAGAAAGCTGCTAAAGTTGAAAAAGGTTCAGGCGAACCAAACAAGAAAAAAGTTGCTACTGTAACTCGTGATCAAGTTAGAGAAATTGCTGAATTAAAAGCACCTGACTTAAATGCAGCAGACGTAGAAGCTGCTATGCGCATGGTCGAAGGTACAGCCCGTTCAATGGGATTTGTAGTAGAAGGCTAAAAACAAATGCAGCTTCCAAAAGTCCCTAGCACGAGTGTTTCACTCATGGACTTTGTGGGAGGTAAAACCGTTAAAACCACACAATAGGAGGAAATTATACAATGGCAAAGAAAAGCAAAAAATATTTAGAAGCCGCTAAAAAAATCGATTCTTCTAAAGCTTACTCAGTTGAAGAAGCAATCGCATTAGCAAAAGAAACAGATTTCGCTAAATTTGATGCATCTGTAGAAGTTGCATACCGTTTAGGTTTAGATCCAAAGAAAGCTGACCAACAATTACGTGGAGCAGTTGTGCTTCCAAACGGAACTGGTAAAACTCAACGCGTATTAGTATTCGCAAAAGGTGAAAAAGCTAAAGAAGCTGAAGCAGCTGGTGCAGACTACGTTGGGGACAGCGAATTAGCTCAAAAAATCCAAGGCGGATGGTTTGAGTTCGACGTTATCGTTGCAACACCTGACATGATGGGTGAAGTTGGTCGTTTAGGTCGTGTATTAGGACCTAAAGGATTAATGCCAAACCCTAAAACAGGTACTGTTACAATGGACGTAACTAAAGCTGTTGAAGAAATCAAAGCTGGTAAAGTTACTTACCGTGTTGATAAAGCTGGTAACATCCACGTTCCAATCGGTAAAGTTTCATTCTCAGATGACAAATTAGTAGAAAACTTCAAAACAATTCACGAAACATTATTACGTATCAAACCTGCTACAGTTAAAGGTCAATACGTACGTAACGTTGCTGTGACAACTACTTTCGGCCCTGGGGTTAAAGTAGACGTAGCTTCTCTATAATTTAAAACGAACGAACCAGGCCTTGTGCTTGGTTCTTTTTTTATGAATGAAAAACGCATACTGTCATAGAGCAGTATGCGTTTTTGTCTTTTATTGTAGTAAAGAATCAAAGTTTCTTCTTCTATATAATAGTCTGCGAACTTCCATCGTTTGTCCAATAACCACATAGTAAATAGAGAAGTTCTTAACACGAATTCTGTAGTAAGGATGTTTACGAACACGATTAGACGGAACAGGTTGAAATAAAAGTGGGTTGAGTAATCTCTTAAAAATAGCTTTTTCAATCTCATCGACTAATCGATTCGCTGCAGAAGGATTATTCAATTCGTCAGCAATATAGTGCACAACATCCGCTAAATCTTTATAGAATAATGGTAGGTAGGATAGTTGATACTCACTATTTTCCATTGATTTTTCCTCTGATTTGATCAAACACTTCGGAATGTGTATAACGGGTCTCGTCAGTTTCAGCAATTCTGTCAGCCGCGTCAAGTTCTCTCTCAACAGACTCCATGAGGGTAGTATACTGTTCTACGCTGAGGACGACCATTGAGCCATGACCGTTTTTAGTCAGAAATACCGGAACATTTTTGTTTAAGACAATCTCTTCAATTTCAGGGAACTTATTACGTAAATCGGATACGGGTCTAATATGAATCATAGTACATGCTCCTTTCTTATCAATATTTTATCATAAAAATAGCAAAAAAGATAAAATGTAAATTTTTGAGATAGAATTGAGTTCTTTCTTGACAGAAGAAAGTCAATCATGTAAACTAATAAAAGTTGAATGCGACCGAAGACAGTAGGGGGCACTAGCCTTAATATCCTACCGAGGGAGAACAAGTTGATCTTATTTCTCTATGTCTTTGTGGGTATAGAGTTTTTTTTTATGCCCTACCTAAATTTCAGGAGGTGAAAAACGAAGATGAGTGAAGCAATCATTGCTAAAAAAGCGCAACTAGTTACAGAAGTTGCTGAACAGTTCAAAAACGCATCATCAGTTGTTGTTGTTGACTATTTAGGAATTACTGTAGAAGAAGCAACAAATCTACGTGCAGAATTACGTAAAGCAGGTGTACAATTTGCAGTTGTTAAAAACAGCATTTTATCACGTGCAGCTAAAGAAGCTGGTTTAGAAGGAATGGATGACATTTTCAAAGGACCATCAGCTGTAGCTTTCAGTAACGAAGATGTAGTAGCTCCTGCTAAAATCTTAGCTGACTTTGCTAAAAAAGTTGAAGCTTTAGAAATTAAAGCAGGTGTTGTTGAGGGTAAAGTTTCTTCAAAAGAAGAAATCGAAGCTCTTGCAAAATTACCAAGCCGCGAAGGGTTACTTTCAATGCTATTATCAGTATTACAAGCACCAGTTCGCAACACTGCATTGGCAATCAAAGCCGTTGCAGATCAAAAAGATGGCGCAGCAGCTTAATAAAGCTAGCTAGCTAACTTAAAAACACAAACAAAATTTTATTAAATAACCAAAAAATGGAGGAAATTAAAAATGGCATTAAACATTGAACAAATCATTGCTGACATTAAAGAAGCAACTGTATTAGAATTAAACGACTTAGTAAAAGCTATCGAAGAAGAATTTGGCGTAACTGCAGCAGCTCCTGTAGCTGTAGTAGCAGGTGGCGCTGGTGAAGCTGCAGAAGAAAAAACTGACTTCACTGTAGAATTAACTTCTGCTGGAGACCAAAAAATTAAAGTAATCAAAGTTGTTCGTGAAGCAACTGGATTAGGATTAAAAGAAGCTAAAGCATTAGTTGATGGCGCTCCTGGCGTATTAAAAGAAGGCGTAGCTAAAGAAGAAGCTGAAGCATTAAAAGCTCAATTAGAAGAAGTTGGCGCTTCAGTAACATTAAAATAATTTTTAATGACACTTTTCAAGGTCGGACTATCCAGTCCGGCCTTTTTTGTGTAGAATAAAAGAGATTTGGTAGTGGAAAGGGAGCTTTTTGATGAGATTTCATGAATTTGGAGATAATCATAATCCTCATATCATATTGATTCATGGTGGAGGGAATTCGTGGTGGAATTATTTGAGACAAGCGCGTCTTCTGTCAGATAAATACCATGTGATTTTACCAGTTTTAGATGGACACGGAGAAGAGTTCCAAAAGGAGTATGTGTCCACGGAGCAATCTGCACAGGAAATTCTGGCGTATATAAAAGAACAATGCAAGGGGCATGTATTTGCCATTGGCGGAGTCTCTCTTGGCGGACAAATTGTCATGGAGTTACTTTCGTTAGATTCTCATATAGCTGACAAAGCCATTATTGATGGAAGCCTCTGCATTCCACAACCGAAACTAGCGAAAATGAGTATCTTCTTTGTAAAATGTTTTGGGAAGTTGATGTTCGGTAATACTCCCTGTAAAATGCAACTAAAACTCATGAGAAAGATGTATCCTAAGATGGCTTATCCAGAAGAGTTAGAAAGGTACTATTTGGAGGATATGCCACGATTGCCGATGAAAACATTAGTAACGATTTATAAAACCTATATGGCCAGTTATCATCTGAAACCAGCGATTTCAAATAGTTCAGCAGAGGTCCTCTATATTTATGGGGAAAAAGAAATGAAGTGCGTGAAGGAGTCGGCAAAACTATTTCAGAAAATGCATCCTAATTGTACTTTATATGAAGCAAAAGGATATAATCACGGATATTTATCCACTTATCTTCCGTTGGAGTGGATGGAACTAGTAACGCCTTTTTTAGAGAGAGAAGAGTAGCGTTAAAAGGAAAGGAGGGCTAGCGATGTCAATTACGAGTCATATTGTCCGGACGTTATTTACTATCGGGGATTTAAAGCGAGACTTGGGTTGGAAGAAACCAAGAAATGTAGATAGTGTCGAGAACATTAGCTACGCAGAAGATGACAAGTGGCATCTTCTGGATGTCTACCGTCCAAGAAAAGCGACGGGGCCCCTTCCTGTTATTGTCAATATTCATGGAGGTGCTTGGGTCTATGGGGATAAGAAGGTTTATGCTCCCTATTGTATGTATTTAGCCAGTCGTGGATTTGCAGTGATTAATGCGAGTTATCGTTTAGCTCCAAGGCATACCTTTCCGGCTCCTTTAGAAGATATTGGGAAAATGATGGAATGGGTATTTCATCACGCAGATGAGTATGGCTTAGATCTTTCGAATCTTTTCTTTGTGGGAGATTCTGCTGGGGCGCATTTAGCGACGGCGTATACGGCGATTCAGTTAAATGAAGCTTATGCGAAAAATTTTCCTGAGATTAAAGTAGCAAAAAGCTTTATTCCAAAAGGCCTACTCTTAAACTGTGGAGTATTCGATATGGAGGCCGAATGGAAGAAGCAAGGACGCGCGTTGACACCATTTCTAACGGATCTACTGGGTGAGAAACCGACTGTTGAAGCTGTGAAGCAAATGAGTCCTGCACAGTATATTACTTCAGATTTTCCTCCAGTTCATCTAACAACGAGTCATGGAGACTTCTTACGGAAGCATTCTTATCGCTTGAAGGAAGTGTTGGAGAAGAAGGGCGTGGAAGTTGTGTTTAAAGAATATGGGGAGAAAAAGAAGCATCAAGGGCATGTGTTCCATTTGAATCTGAAAAATAAAGTGGGTCAACAATGCAACGCGGACCAGCTGCAGTTTGTAAAACAAATGATGAAAAAATAAAACTCGAAGCAGAATTTGAAGTGCCCCCTGTCAAGTAGACAGGAAAATAATTAAATTGTATGACGAGTTCTTTTGAACTCGTCTTTTGGTTTATGCAGGGATTTTTAACCCCATTGATAAAGTAATTCTTTTCTCATTATAGAAGTGGATATACTCCTCAATTTTCTTGAAAAGAGATTCATAGTTTTTGAAATGATATAAACGATATACTTC